>JBCCXV010000361.1:0-2704 GCA_039191195.1 Planctomycetota bacterium | reverse complement strand
GCGATGTCGCGGAACTGCCTTCGGGCCAGGGCGCCGCTGCGGACGCAGGCGAGGAGGTCTTCGAGCAGATTGTTCTCGGATAGCAGAGAACGCCAGTCGTGTTCGGCGAGGTCGAGGGGTTCGGGGGAGAGGAGTTCGAGGCCGTAGTCGTTGACGGTGACGGTGACGGTGCGCGGGGCCTGCTGGGTGAGGCGATGGGCGACCAGGGCGCCGAGTCCTTCGTGGACGGCTCTGCCTCGGAGGGGAAAGAGCATGGCGTGGTGGCCGTCGCGGCTTTGGTGGGATTCGATGAGGAGCTGATCGGGTCCGGGGAGGAGGGACCAGGCGGCTTGGAGCTCGAGCAGGGGCTTGGTGGCGCGCATCTCGGGGCCGTCGAAGACGCCCTGCTGGGCTTCGCCGAGGCATTCGCGGAGGGCCTGGGCGAGCTGGTTGCTGAGGGGGGCGCGGCCGCCCTGCCAGCGCGGGGTGGCGGCTTTCTTCCCTTTGGCGGGGCGGACGGTGGCGGTCATGTCGCGGACAGAGACGAGCTCGAGGATGCGACCGGCGAAGACGAAGCGTTCGCCGGGGTTGAGCCAGCCGACGAAGCTTTCTTCGACGACGCCGAGCTTGCGGCCGTTGGCGAAGCGGACGTCGATGGAGGCGTCGGAGGTGATGGTGCCGATGGCGACGCGGTGGTCGCGCGCGATCTTGACGCCGGCGACGCGGTACTGGCCGGAGCCGGGCGGGTCTTCGGCGATACGGGCGAACTGGGGGTAGGCGCCGAGGGTCTGGCCGCCCCGCTCGGCGAAGCGGAGGACCCAGTCGAACTGCTGGTCGGTGAGGTCGGCGTAGGCGTGGGACGCGCGGAGCTCTTCGAGCAGGTCTTGGCGCTCGAATCCGCCGCCCATGGCGACGGTGACCAGGTGCTGGGCGAGGACGTCGAGGGCGAGGCGGACGGGCGGGCGCGGCTCGATGCGCTTGGCTTGCATCAGCCTGCGGGCGGCGGCGAAGTCGAGCAGTTCGAGGGCGTGGGTCGGGGCGCCGATGACGATGGAGGGGGCGCCGGGCCGGTGCCCGCTTCGGCCGGCGCGTTGCATGAGGCGTGCGACGCCCTTGGGGGAGGCGACCTGGATGACGCGGTCGACGGGGGTGAAGTCGACGCCGAGGTCGAGGCTGGAGGTGCAGACGACGAGCTTGAGCTCGCCTTGGCGGAGCAGGTCTTCGACGGCGTAGCGGGTTTGCTTATCGATCGAGCCGTGGTGCAGGGCGCATCGTCCGAGCCACTCGGGCCGGTGGTCGAGCAGCTTGCGGAACCAGGTTTCGGCCTGGCTGCGGGTGTTGGTGAACAGCAGCGTCGATTCGGATTCGTCGATCGCTTGGGCGACGGGGTCGAGCAGCGCCATGCCCAGGTGCCCGGCCCAGGGGAATCGGGTGGGGTCGTCGGGGACGAGGGTGCGGAGCTCGATGCGCTTGTCGGCCCGGCCGTGGACGAGGACGCCGTGGTCGGCGGCGGCGCCGAGCAGGGTGTGCATGGCCTGGTCGAGGTTGCCGAGAGTGGCGGAGAGGCCCCAGACGGTGAGCGTGGGGTTCCAGCGGCGGAGGCGGGCGAGGCCGAGCTCGGTCTGGACGCCGCGCTTGGTGGACATGAGCTCGTGCCACTCGTCGACGATAACGGCGTCGAGCCGCTTGAAGTGGTCGTGGGCGTCGGCGTAGCTCAGGAGGACGGACAGGCTTTCGGGCGTGGTGACGAGCACCTCGGGCAGGCGCTTGCGTTGGCGTGCGCGGACGGAGGTGGAGACGTCGCCGGTGCGTCGCTCGACGCGCCAGGGGATTTCGAGGGCATCCATGGGTTCGCGCAGGGCGCGTTCGGTGTCGGTCGCGAGCGCGCGAAGGGGCGTGATCCACAACACGCGCAGCCCGCCCCCCCCGCCCCCGGAAGTGACCCCTGCCCCGGAAGCGCTCCCGGAAGCAGCCGTCGACGAGCTCGTGCCTGTCTGCTTGCTCCGGGTGTCGCCGTAGGTCGGGTGGTGTTCGTCCCAGGCGGCTGAGAGGTTGGCGGCGAAGGCGGCGAGGGTCTTGCCCATGCCGGTCGGGGCGTGGAGTAGGCCGGATTGGCCTTGGAGCTGGGCGGCCCAGACCTGTCGTTGGAAGTCGAAGGGTTGGCCGATGTTGCGGGCGAACCAGTCTTCGACGGCGTCGGTGAGCACGCCGGTGGTCACGGGGCGCCCCCCTGACGAGTCTCCGCGGGGAGTAATGCTCTTAAGTCTTCGAGGGTGTCGGCTTCGTGGGCTTGCTTGTCCTTGCGCCAGCGGACCATGCGGGGGAAGCGGACGGCGAGGCCGGACTTGTGGCGGCCGCTCTCGCACACGGCCTCGAAGGCGAGCTCGAAGACGAGCTCTGGGGCGACGGCGCGGTAGGCGCCCTTCTTGCCGACGGTGTTCTGCTGGATGAAGCGGTCGACCTCGACGAACTGTTTGTCGGTGAGGCCGCTGTAGGCCTTGGCGACGGGGGTGAGTTCGCCCTGGCCGCGCTCGGGGCCGGTCCACAGGGCGAAGGTGTAGTCGGTGAAGAGGCTGGCGCGCCGGCCGTGGCCGCGTTGGGCGGCGATCATAACGGCGTCGATGGTGAAGGGGTCGACCTTCCACTTCCACCACTGGCCTTTGTTGGTGCGGCCTGTGCCGTAGGAAGCGCCCGCGTGCTTGAGCATGACGCCCTCGACGCCGCG
>JBCCXV010000360.1:0-2709 GCA_039191195.1 Planctomycetota bacterium | reverse complement strand
GGCGTCGCGATCGGCCCAGGGGTGTACATCGGCCCTCATGCGCAACTCGGCGACGGCTGCGTGCTCCACGCCGGCGCCGTGGTGATGGACGACGTGGTGCTGGGCCCGGGCTGCGTGCTGTGGCCCCACGCCGTGGTCCGCGAGCGTTGCACCCTCGGCGCCCGGTGCATCCTCCACCCCGGCGCGGTGATCGGCGCCGACGGCTTCGGCTACCGGCCCGAGAAGGGGCCCGACGGGGTGCGCATCCGCAAGGTCCCCCAGATCGGCGTGGTGACCCTCGGCGACGACGTCGAGATCGGCGCCAATAGCGGTGTCGATCGCGCCAAGTTCGACGCCACCGTCGTCGGCGAGGGCTCCAAGATCGACAACCTCGTGCAGATCGGCCACAACTGCCGCATCGGCAACCATGTGGTCATCGCCGGCTGCTGCGGAATCGGGGGCTCGTGCGTCATCGGCGATTACGCCATGCTCGGCGGGATGGTCATGATGCGCGACCATGTGAGCGTTGGCGTCGGCGCGAAGATCGCCGGCGGCGCGGCCGTCATCGAAGACGTCCCCCCGGGCGAGTCCTGGGGCGGCTACCCGGCCGGGCCCATGAAGCAGAAGATCAAGGAAGAACTCGCGGTCCGACGCCTGCCCGACCTGCTCAAGCTCGCCAAGGCCTGGCTCCCCGACAAGTAACCCGCCCGGGCCCTCGCGCCCCGTGTCCGTTCACGCCATGTCCGACCCGCAGCAGACCCTCGCCCAACCCGCTTCCGTCGCCGGACTGGGCCTGTTCTCCGGGGTCAAGACCACGGCCACCTTCCGCCCGGCCGACGCCAACCACGGCATCGTGTTCGTCCGCACCGACCTCGGCGGCGCCCGTGTTCCCGCGCTCGTGCAGAACGTCGTGAAGCGCGCCCGGCGGACCACCATCAAGGTCGAAGACGCCTCTATCGACACCGTCGAGCATTGCATGTCGGCCCTCGCCGCGCTGGCCATCGACAACGCCGTGGTCGAACTCGACGGGCCCGAGCCCCCGGGGCTCGACGGCTCGTCCGAAGGCTTCTACCAAGCCATGCGCAAGGCCGGCGTCGTCGAGCAAGACGCGCCGCGACGCGTGGTCGAGGTGCGCGAGCCCGTGGTTGTCCGCTACGAAGACGCCGTCCTCGCCGCCGCCCCCGCCGACGGCCCCGGCGCCGAGCTCATCTACGAGCTCGACTACGGCGACGGGCCCATCGGCCGCCAGATCCAGGCCTTCTCGATGGAACGCGACGACTACGGCCAAGAGCTGTCGCGCTCGCGCACCTTTTCCACCCAGGCCGAGGCCGAGGCCGCCCGCGCCGCGGGACTGTTCACCCACCTGAGCCCGCAAGAGATCCTGGTCATCGGCGCCGACGGCAAGCCCCTCGGCGGCAACGCGTTCCGCTTCCCCAACGAGCCGGTACGCCACAAGATGCTCGACCTCATCGGCGACCTGTACCTCCTGGGCGCCCCGATCCGGGGGCGCGTGGTGGCCTACAAGTCGGGCCACCCAATGAACCACCAGCTGGTCCGCCAGCTGGTCCGCCAGAGCCGCTCGCAGCGCCTTGCGGGCCTCACCCTCGGCGAGCCCAAGCTCGACATCCGCAGGCTCTTCCGGATGATGCCGCACCGGTACCCGATGCTGCTGGTCGACCGGGTGCTGGAGATCGACGGCGACCGCCGCGCGATCGGCGTGAAGAACGTCACCATCAACGAGCCGTTCTTTACCGGCCACTACCCCGGCACGCCCATCATGCCCGGCGTGCTGATCGTCGAGGCCATGGCGCAGCTCTCGGGCGTGCTCATCGGCCAGAGCCTTCAGCAGGTCGGCAAGCTGCCCGTGCTGTTGAGCCTCGACCGCGTGAAGCTCCGCCGGCCCGTGACGCCCGGCGACCAGCTGCTGCTCGAGGCCGAGTCGGTCCGCGTGCGCAGCCGGATCGCCCAGATGCGCTGCCGGGCCTACGTCGGCGAAGACACCGTGGCCGAGGCCGAGGTCCGCTTCATGATGGTGGACGACGACCAGGAGTAAGCCCTCCCCAGAACCCGCGGCCCTCACCGCAATACACGCCCTGCAATGTCCGCAGACGCCCGAGCTCTCGTCCAACCCCGCGTATGCCCACGATCCACCCCACCGCCATCGTCGATCCCAAAGCGGAGCTCGCCACCGACGTGGTCGTCGGCCCGCACTGCCTGATCGGGCCCAAGGTCACGCTCGGCGCCGGCACCACCGTCCGGTCGCACACCGTGATCGAGGGCCGCAGCACGTTCGGCGAGCGCAACGAGATCTGGCCGTTCTGCACCCTCGGCGCCAAACCGCAAGACCTCAAGTACCGCGGCGAGGATTCCGTGCTGATCGTCGGCGATGACAACGAGATCCGCGAGAACGTGTCCATCAACCTCGGTACCGCCAACGACAACGGCGAAACGCTCGTCGGCTCGAACAACCTCATCATGGCCTACGCCCACGTGGCGCACGACTGCATCGTCGGCGACCACGTGGTGATCACCAACGCCGTGCAGCTGGCCGGCCACGTGAAGGTGTGCGACGGAGCGGCGCTCGGCGGGGCCTCGGCCGTGCACCACTTCGTGACCGTGGGCGAAGGGGCTTTCGTCGCCGGCATGACGCGCGTCGTCCACGACGTGCCGCCGTACATGACCGTCGAAGGCAACCCGGCCCGTGTGCGCGGGGTCAACTTCATCGGCGCC
>JBCCXV010000359.1:0-2730 GCA_039191195.1 Planctomycetota bacterium | reverse complement strand
GTACCCCAGCACCTCGGCCGCCGTGTCGCCCTCGACCACGTCGTCCAGGATGGGTTCGCCCGCCGCGCCGATACTCACGTGCACCGCGTGCGTGTCGCCGAACAGGTTGTGCAGGTCGCCCAGCGTCTCCTGATACGCCCCGACCAGGAACACCGCCAGGTCGTACGGCTCGCCCTCCCGCGGCGCGTGAAGCTCCAGCGCCTGCTTCGGGTCGCCCGGGTTCTGCGGGTCGATGAAGCGTTCCAGGGCCCCGTCCGAGTCGCAGGTGATGTCGGCCAGCACGCCGCGGCGGTTCGGCCGTTCATCCAGCCGGTGGATCGGGCACACCGGGAACAGCTGGCCGATCGCCCAGGAGTCCGGCAGCGACTGGAAGATCGACCCGTTGCAGAAATACAGATCTAGCAACTGGTCTTCGAGCGCCAGCGCCTCAGCCGGCGGGTCGGCCAACGACCGCGCAAGCTCCAAGGCGCGACGGCACACGTCGAAGTACAGCCGTTGACCCGACGCGACGTCGCGCAGCGTCGCGAAGCCCAGGCCGAAGAGCGACGCGAGCTGCTCGCGCGCCAGCTGCGCATCGTGGATCGACTCCAGCAGGGTCTCGACCGACAGCGCACCGGCCGTCTCGTACAGCATCCGCAGCGGCGGGGGGGCTTCGGCCAACTCCGCCTCGGTCCGCGGCTGCGCCGGCCCAAAACGCTCCGGCCCCGACCAGCCCGCCACCGACAGGATCAGCACGCTGTGGTGCGCCGCGATCGCCCGGCCCGACTCGGTGAAGATCGTCGGGTGATCCAAGCCGGCTTCGTCGCAGGCGCTCTGCACGTGGTACACGACGTCGTTGGCGTACTCCTGCAACTGGTAGTTCACCCCCGACCCCTGGGTCGTGCCGGCGCCCACGTAGTCCACCCCCAGCCCGCCCCCGATGTCGATCGACTCCATCTGCGCCCCGGCCCGGGCCAGGTCCACATACACCCGCGCCAGCTCCTGTACGGCCGACTTGATCTGCCGGATCTCCGTCACCTGGCTGCCCACGTGGCTGTGCACCATGCACAAGCACTCGATCATCCCCTCGGCCCGCAACAGGTCGACCGCCGCGACCAGTTCCGACGCGAACAACCCGAACTTGCTCTTCTCGCCGCCGCTCTGGGCCCAGCGCCCGGCGCCGAGGGTGGTGAGCTTGACCCGCACGCCGATCTTGGGGCGCACGCCCAGCTCTCGGCTAAGCCGAACGATCTCGGTGAGTTCGGAGAACCGCTCAACGATCGGGATGATCTGGCGCCCCAGCTTCGCCGCCAGCACCACCGCCCGCAGGTACGCCGCGTCCTTGAAGCCGTTGCACAAAATCGGCGTCTGGTCGTCGTCCACCATCGCCAGCACCGCCAGCAGCTCGGGCTTGCTCCCCGCTTCCAGCCCGAAGCCGTGCGCCTTGCCAAACTCCAGCACACGCTCGACCACGTGACGCTGCTGGTTCACCTTGATCGGGTACGCCAAGCGGTACGCGCCGCGGTAGCCCTGCTCCCGCCGGGCCGTGGCGAAGGCCTCGGCCAACGCGTCGATCCGGTCGCGCAGGATGTCGGTGAACCGCAGCAGCAGCGGCGCGTGCAGGTCCCGGGCGCGCAGCTCGTCGACCAGCTTCTTGAGGTCGAGCAACCGATCCGAGCCGGGCCGTGGGTGCACGCGCAGACGGCCGTCGTCGGCAACCGAGAAGTAGCCCTGGCCCCAGCGGTCGACGCCGTACAACGACGCCGACTCGGCCCCCGACCAGCCGGCCTGCTCCGCCGGCAAGTCAACCGCGACGGGTTGGCGTAGCCCAGGCCGAGGCGCCGCGGGCCGTGCGGGGGTCTGGGTCATCCGTTCGTTCCCGAGAATACGAGAGTGTTAACCCGCGCCGACGGCCAGCCGCGACCGCTGCGCCCGGTCCATCGCCTCGGTCGTCGGCGCTTGGCCGGTCTCGACCATCGCCCGGAAGCAGTCGAACAAATACGCCGAGTCGTGCGGCCCCGGGCTCGCCTCGGGGTGGTACTGCACCGCGAACACCGGCAGCTCTTTATGACGAAACCCCTCGACGGTACGGTCGTTCAGGTTCAGGTGCGTCGCCTCGGCCCCGGCCTGCTCCAGCGAATCGCGGTCGACGGCAAAGCCGTGGTTCTGGCTGGTGATCTCGACCTTCTCGGTGCCCAGGTTCTGCACCGGGTGGTTGGCCCCGTGGTGGCCGAACTTGAGCTTGAACGTCTTAGCCCCCAGCGCCCGCGACAGCAGTTGATGCCCCAGGCAGATGCCGAAGACCGGCGTCTTGCCCATCAAGGTGCGCAAGGTCTCCGCGACGTCGGGAACCGCCGCCGGGTCGCCCGGGCCGTTGGACACGAAGACGCCGTCGGGCCGGCGTTCGAGGATCGCCTCGGCCGGCGTCGAGGGCGGCACGGCCGTCAGCTCAAACCCTTGGCTCACTAGGTGCCGCCAGATGTGGTGCTTGGCGCCGCAGTCGATACCGACCACCCGGTACGTCTTGCCGTCGGACGACGGCTGGCCCGGCACGGCCCACTCGCCCAAGCCCTGCGACCAGTCGATCGGCTCGGCCGGCGCCACCGTGCTCACCATGTCGCGCCCCTCCATATCGGGGCAGGCCTTGGCACGCTGGACGAGCTCGGCGTCGGACAACGCAGCGTCCGCCGACACGACCCCGCGCAGGGCGCCGTGGGCGCGCAGACGGCCGGTCAGCCTGCGGGTGTCGAT
>JBCCXV010000358.1:0-2748 GCA_039191195.1 Planctomycetota bacterium | reverse complement strand
TGCGTCCATATCCACCCTCTCTGCCGTCTCGGCGTTCAACCACGATCCACGCAATACGAAAGACGATCATTCCCCCGCCGCGCCAAGGGTCAAGCCAACCCCTAAGGTTCCGCCATGAACGGATCGAACGGCGCCTTCCGACTCTTCGCCTTCCGCGGCATCACCGTGTCCCTGCACTGGACCTGGTTTCTCATCGCCGCCTGGGTCCTGCTCTACCAAGGCTTCACCGGCCACCTCGGCGTCGACGCCGCCATCTACCTGTCCCTCTTCGCCATCGTCCTGCTCCACGAGTTCGGCCACGCCCTGGCCTGCCGGCAAGTCGGCGGCAAGGCCGAGCGCATCCTCCTCTGGCCGCTTGGCGGGGTCGCCTTCGTCCAGCCCCCGCCCAAGCCCGGGCCCGTGCTCTGGTCCATCGCCGCCGGTCCGTTGGTCAACGTCGCCCTGGCCCCGCCCCTGATCTGGGCCAGCTACGCCGTCAACCAAGGCCTGCTGATCGACCCGGTCTCGCCCCTGGGCGCCTACATCCAGGCCGTCGCCCTAATCAACGTCGGCCTCTTGGTCTTCAACATGCTGCCCATCTACCCCCTCGACGGAGGGCAGGTCCTCATGGCCCTGCTCTGGTTCGTCGTCGGGCGGGGCCGGGCACTCAAAGCCGTCTCGATCATCGGGCTGATCGCCGCCGGCGCCGGGATGGTCTTTGCCCTGGTCAACGGCCGCCTGCTCCTGCTGCTCATCGCCGCATTCGTCGCCTGGCAAGCCTGGAACGGCCTGCGCTCCGCCCGCATGCTGCTACGGCTCGAACGGCAGGGCCTGTCCTACGCCGACCTCATGGACCTCCTGGCCCGACGCCAAGCCCCGCAACGCCCCGAGCCGCCTATCGACGCCACTTACCGCGTCATCGAGCCCGACCCCAAGCCGTAACCGCACGAGTCCACGCTCTCGACGTCTTCCGGGGGGGTCTTCCGGGGGCTACCGGGGGCGCCAGTCCGACCCGTCCCGCACCACCTCGCGGTACAGCGTGTCACGCTCCACCGGTTCGTACCCCGCCTCCCGGATCATCCGACGCAGGTCGCCCGCGGTGACTTCCTGGTGCGTGTCGGCGCCGTCGAGCTTCGTGATGTCGTACCAGACCACCGTGCCGTCGACGTCGTCTACGCCGAAGTCCAACGCCACCTGCGCCACGTCCAGACCCTGCATGATCCAGAAGCACTTGACGTGGTCGAAGTTGTCGAGCACCAACCGCGCCGTCGCCAACATTCTCAAGTTGTCCAGCCCCGTCGGCCCCGGCAGCCGCTCCAGCGCCGAACCATCCGGAAAGAACGGCAGGGGGATCACCGTCTGAAACCGCCCGCCGTGACCCTGCTCGATCGCCTCGTCCTGCGCCTCCCGCAACGCCAGGAAGTGACGCACCCGGTCTTCCAGCGACTCCACGTGCCCGTAGAGCATCGTCGCGTTCGACCTCAGACCCAGCCGGTGCGCCGTCCGGTGCACGTCGAGCCACTGCTCGGCGCCGATCTTTCCGCGGAACACCTCGTCGTGAACGCGATCGTCGAACACCTCGGCGCCGCCGCCGGGCAGGCTGCCCAGCCCCGCCTCGATCAGCGCTTCGAGCGTCGCCCGCACCGTGCCCGCCCCGGGTTCGCCCTTGTGCGCCTTGCCGTGCAACCGGGCCAGGTGCACCACCTCGACGGCCGTGAACGCCTTCAGGTGCACCCGCGGCGCCGCCGCCTTCGCCGCCCGGAGCATGTCGCAGTACCAGCCGAACGGCAGCTTCGGGTGAAGCCCGCCGACGATGTGCATCTCGGTCGCGCCCGCCGCGTCGGCCTTCCGCGCTTGCTCGGCGATGTCCTCCACCGAGTGCTCGTACACGCCGTCTTGCCCGGGCTTCCGCGCGAACTCGCAGAACTTGCAACTCAGGATGCACAGGTTGCTGTAGTTCAGGTGACGGTTGACGTTGTAGTACGCCCGACGGCCGTGCCGCCGAAGACGCTCCGCCTGCGCCAACTCGCCCAGCGTCCACAAGTCGGTCGTCTTCAGGCAGGCCAGCGTTTCGTCGAAGCCCAGCCGTTCGCCCGCCGCCAACTTCTCGGCCACCCGAACCAGCGCCGGATCACCCACGCCAACACCCGCGGTCACAGCGCTCCCAGCGGCGCCGCCGGCGGCACTTCCGGGGGCGGGGGTACTTCCGGAGGCAGGGGGGCTCGGGTTGGCCGTCGCCGTTTCAGTCATGACAGAAAATAGTAGGCCGCAATCAACCTCGGGTCGCCTCTTCCTCTTCAGGCTCAGCGGCCGGGGTCTCCAACTCGTGCACCCAGAGCACCAAGCACGCGAGTCCGCCAAGGACGACGGCGATAACGCACGCCGCCATTGCCACTTCAAGCCAACGCTGGACTGCCGCGCCAGCAGGCTCGCTTCCAGACCAGCGGTCCGAGATCACACGGTAAACAACTACTACTAGAACGCTTAGCGCTGCCATCACACCCGTAAACCAAAGCGTGTAGGTCGCCCACCGACGGATCCAGGCGGGCTTCCTGCGCTGATCCCCAAGCGGCTCTTGATCACTCACCGGCGTTGCTACTTCAGCCCCCGGCTCTCCCGACCGATCGTGCAGGCAGTTCCAACACCGGTCGAAGGACCCATCCAGCACCTCGCCGCAGTGCGAGCACGTCCACGACTCGCCGCCCGGGGTCGACGCCATCGCCCCAGTCTAAGCGCCGGCAGGCCAATCCAAGGCTACGTTGCCCCCAT
>JBCCXV010000357.1:0-2765 GCA_039191195.1 Planctomycetota bacterium | reverse complement strand
CGCTTGGCGGCTTCGCGTTCGGACGCCACCTCGTAGATACCCAGGCGCAGCACGGCCCGGTCGACGGGCGGTTGCCGGTAGGCCGGCCACTGCGGCGCCAGCTCGCCGGTGAGGGCGTCGGCCTGTTCCCGGGCGAGCCAGGCCTGGACGGCGAGCTCGGCGGCCTGGGCCCGGGCCTCGGGCCCGGGGTCGTGCTCGGCCCGCTCGACTGACAAGGCCAGTTCGTCTCGCAACGCTTCGGCGGTGGCTTCAGCGCTGGCTTCAGCGCTGGCTTCGGCCCGAGCGCCGTCGCCCGAGACATCGAGCTGATACAGCAGCTGCATCGCGAGTTGGCGGATCGGGCGGGGCGTGCGGGACATGGCAGCAACGGGTCGCCGAGGGTCTAACGGGTGATCTTCCGGGGGATTCCGGGAGCTTCCGGGGGGCGTGGGAGTCTAAGGCTTGCCGACGGGTCCGCCGGCGGGGAGGCCCTCGATCCGCTCCATGAGGTTGGCCATCTCGACGGCCGTGGTCATGGCCGACCGCCCGGCGTTGCCGAGCTTGGCCCCGGCCCGGTGGATGGCTTGTTCCAGCGATTCGCAGGTGAGCACGCCGAAGATGCACGGCACGCCGGTGATGACGCCGGCGTCCTTGACGCCTTGGGCGGCCTGGTTGACGACGTGGTCGTAGTGGTCGGTCTCGCCCCGGATCACGCAGCCCAGGCAGACCACGGCGGCGTACCGGCCGGAGTCGCAGAGCTTGCGGGCCGCCACGCCCAGCTCGAAGGCGCCGGGAACCCGGCAGACGTCGAGGTGGTCGTCGGCCCCGCCGAGCTGGCGCCAGGTCTCGACGCAGGCGTCGAGCAGGTGGTCGACAACGAACTCGTTGAACCGGGCGGCGACGATGGCGACGCGGTGATCGCCGGGCACGAGCCGTCCGACGATCTGGTCGCGCCCCGCGTGCGGGGGCTCCATGGCGGGCTCGAAGTCGGCGGGCCGGTCTGGCTGGTCTGGCGGGTCGGCCATAGCGCCGAGTGTAGCGCGGGCAGGCCTTACGCGGTTGAGTCTGAGGTTGCTTCCGGCGTGCTTCCGGGGGGTTAGCGTTCCCAGTAGCTGGGCTCGCCGCCGCCGGGCGGGTAGATGAGCATGGCGTTGCCCGAGATGCTCACGCGTCCCATGGGCGCCCACTGGTTGCCGGACTGGGCCGAGCGTGCGTGGAGCACCTGGCCGACCATGCACCAGTGGCCGGTGAGGGTGGCCGGGGTTTGGCCGACCCCGCCGCCGCCGGGGGCGACGTAGCCGGACTGCTGGGCGCCGTAGACGAACGTGCCGTCGGCCTTGAGGTGGCTGGTGAGGTGGCTGGCGTAGACCAGGCCGTCGCGCCCGGTGCCGCTGCGGCCCTGGACGGTGGCGCTCTGGGTGTTCTTCCAGACGCCGACCAGCGCCGGGTCGATCCGGCCGTTGGGCGGCAGTTGGACCTGCGGCGCCGGAGCGCCCGGCTGGGGCTGGGCGCCGGGCTGGGGCTGGGCGCCGGGCTGTCCGGGTTGCACGCCGGGTTGCGGCCCGGCCGGGGCCTGGGCCAGCTGCGCGAGTTCTTGCACGTTGGCCGGCGGCTTCTGCGGGGTGACTTGGAACGGCAGGTCGGCGACCTGCGGTTGGCCCCCTTGCGGGTTCGCCATCGCGACGCGGACCCAAAGCTGCTCACCCTGGCGGATGCCTTGGAGTTGGAACATCTGCTGGGTGCTCATCACCTGGCCGTGGCCCTGGAAGGCGCCCTGCTGGGGCACGTTGAGCATGGCCGAGAACACCGACTTCGTGCCGTCGGGCGCCATGGCCAGGCCGACCAGTGTGTTGGGCTGATCGCCGGGGACCATCGTGAGCGTGGCGCCCTGGATCGCGCCCGTGCCGGCGAACACGGCGTGGTAAGGATTCGGCGCCGGCGTCACGGGAGGCGGCACGTTCTGGGCCGGGGCCCCCCAGGGGTTCTGGGCTTGCGGCTGGCCGGGTGGCACACCTTGGCCTTGGCCGGGCGCTTGCCCCGGCCACGCGTCCTGACCCTGGGCGTGGCCTTGCGGGTGGCCCGCGGCGTGGCCGGCGGGGTTCTGCATCGCGGCCGGGGCGAAGGGGTTGCCGGCCGGCTGCTGCATCGGCGGGGGCGGGAACGGGTTGTTGCTCGCCGGGGCGCCGCCGGGCGCGAAGGGTTCGCCGTCTTCGACCATGTCGGCGTCGCCGTACTTGGCCATCTCGATCCGGTCGATCTCTTCGTGCAGGGCGTCGATCTTGGCCTCGAGCTTCATCGCCTGGGCTTCGGTCTGGACGTGCTCGAAGGCGTCGTAGAGGGTCTCGAGTTCGGCCTCGATCGAGGCGATGGTGCGAGTCGCGGGCTGGGTGGCCGGCGCCGCGGCGGCGGAGGCGGAGGCGGAGGCCTCGACCACGCCGTCGCTCTGAGCGAGCGCCGACGAGGCCGACCACAACGCGGCGGTGCTGAGCAAGGCGCAGGCGCCGACGCGGCGGGAAAGCGAAAGGGTCATAGCGGGCGTCTCCGTCGGGCGACCGGGTCGGCCTTTCTCGGGGCCGAAGCGCGGGCCACGGGCGTTCGAGGCAAGACGCGGCCGTCGCCGCGCCGATTACGCCCAAGCTACCCGACCGCGTCGGCGTCAGGCCGCGCAAAGCGATGGGCTACGGGAGATTCCGCGGTTTGGCCCGCTATGGCATTACGCCAGCAGATCGGCGACGGTCTGCCGTTCTCCGACGAGCTCGTCGTTGGTGGCCTGGATCTTCGACTGG
>JBCCXV010000356.1:0-2775 GCA_039191195.1 Planctomycetota bacterium | reverse complement strand
GCTGGATCATCCAGAGCCCGCCCCGGACGAGGTAGACCAAGCCGAAGCCGGCGGCGGACATGACCATGGGCCGGCGCCATCGCGCGCTGGCGTGGGCCGAGGCGATTACGCAGAGGATCAGGAAGGCGGGCGCGGCGGCGACGCCCTCGATCCGGCTGAGCCATGCGGCGGGGACGATGCGGAGCGCCGCGTCGGGGCGGTGGTTGAGGGTGAGCCAGACGATCAAGACGAAGGAGGCCCCGCCGGCGAGCCAGCGCGACCAGATCGGGCTCCGCAGGGCGCCGTACCGGCCCAGAGCAAAGCCGCCGGCCGAGGCCAGGCAAACAACGAAGAACCAGAGCCAGAGAGGATCGATCACCGAGCGGTCCCGACGAGAAGCCAAAGCCCTCGGGTCGTGTGGGACGCGAACGAGACCGCGCAGCCAACACACCCGCCACAGGCGTTATCGGCCAATCGCATCGGAGACTTTGAGGACCCCGCGGGGGTCGACAGCGTGCCGCGGGGCTACTCCGCGGCGCCCAGCTCGACGATCCGGGCGTAGTTCGGGCGGAAGAAGGTGTCGCGCCACTCCCGGCGTTTGGGCTCCCAGCCGCCGGGCCCGTCGTCGAGCGCGCTCAGGTGCTTGCCGAAGGCTTGGAGGGTCGCGACGACCTGTTCGTGCTGCGGGTGGCCGGGGTCGTCTTGGATGGCCTGCCAGTTGTCGGCGATCTCTTGCGAAGGCCAGGTGAGCGTGAGGTCTTCGGGCATGGCGTCGAAGAGCTGCTCCATCTCGGCGAGGCGGCTGGCGAGCGCGGGGTCGTCGGCGGCGCGTCGGCGCATGTCGAGGATGGCGTCCCAGGCCGAAGACACTTCGTTGTGCACGTCGATCGCCATGGCGCTGGCGACGGCGGACACCACGCCGAAGTAACGCGGCGTGCCGGGGCTGAAGGGGACGGCGGTGTCGAAGGCGTCGAGCTCGGCGTCGGCCCAGGCGGACTGTCCGGGGCCGTAGAGGTCTTTGCGGATGGGTTGCCGGCGGAGCTCGTACTTCTCGGGGCCGCCCTCGGCGCCGACCTTGAGCTGCCAGAGGAGCTGGCCTTCGGGCGTGAGCAGCCAGCGGACGAACTGCTTGGCGACCTCGCGGTTGGGCGCGCCGCGGAGCATCGAGATGGGGTCGGCCTCGGTGAAGGTGAGCGAGACCCTGCCGCCATCGGGGGTGGGTCGCCAGGGGTCGACGTAGGCGACGCGGCCGGGCGAGTCGGAGGCTTGGAACCGGCCGTAGAAGTCGATGCACATGCCGGCGGCGGCGTCGCGTTTGGAGACGTCGAGCGGGACCTTGGTGGAGCTGGTGGTGAAGTAGCGCGCGTTGGCGAAGGCCCTGCGCAAGGTGCCCCAGCCCTCGGTCCAGCCCGTGCGCTGGAGCAAGATGTTGTAGGCCTGTCGGATGGAACTGGAGTGCGACGGGTTGGCCAGCGCGACCCAGTGGCGGAGCTCGGGTCGGGCGAGGTCGGACCAGCGGGTGGGGTGCGGCAGGCCGTCTTCGTAGCCGAGCTCCTTGCCGAGGCGCTCGTAGGCGTCGAGGCTGTAGACGATGCCGAAGCTCGACATGGCGACGCCAATCCAGTTGACCTCGTCGGCGTCGTAGAGCGCGAACCCGCCGAGCTCGGCCTCGGGGAAGCTGGACAGGAGCAGGGCGTCGTCTTTGGCCATCGCCGGGGTGGAGACGGCCATTTCGAGCTCGGCCGCGGGCTCGCCTGCGGGTGCGAAGCCGGTCCAGCCGGTGAACCGGAGGTTCGAGAGCCGGATGCGGTAAACATCCTTGTTGGTGATGGACAGGACGATGGCGGCGGGGTCGCCGTCGGCGGCCGGTGCGATCTGGAGTTCGCAGTCGAGGATGTCGCCGGGCAGCTCGGCGGCCAGATCGGGCCCCGCGATGACGACGTCGGCGGCCGCGCCCCATTCGGCGTCGGACGCGCCGGACAAGGGCGGCCTGGCGAGGCTGACCCGGACGCTGACGCCCTCTGGCGGCATGGCGGTCGACGGGGCTTCGAGTACGAGGGTGCTGCGGGCGGGGAGCACGATGGCGGGGTCGTCTCCTTGGCCGAGGGTCAGGGCGGGGGCGTTGTCGCCCGACGCCGCCCAGGCGACGGCGAGCTCGAAACCGGCGGAGGCGAGTTGGCCGTGCTCAAAGGTCCCGCCGCCGAAGAACAGGTCGACGCCGACGCCCTCGTGGACCTTGCCGCGTTTGGCCTGCCGGTGGAACTGGCTGAGGGTGGTTTTGCGCAGGTCGCTGGTGCCGCCGCCGACGCGCCAGTCGAACTGGACGGGTTCGAGGCCCTGCGACTCCCGCCACAGGTTGAAGGCGCGAGCCATCTCGTAGCGGATCTGCTCGTTATGCGGGGTGACGATGACCAGCCGCTCGGCGGCCTCGCCCGGGCGGTCGACCATCAGCCGTCCTATGAGCGGTGCGCCCACCAGCACGGCGAGGATCAACCCGAGCAGCGTCGCGACGGCCGAAGTCTTCATGCCGGCCAGCATATCGCCCGCAGTCCGGGTGCAGGGGCCGGCCAGGCGGCGGCGACCCGGCGGGCGGCGTCTTCCAGCAGCTGCGGCGCTCGGCGGATCGACTCGGCCGGCGGCAATCCGGGGCCGATCTCCAAGGCCCCGGCGAGGCCGAGGTTGGCGAGCATGGCGGCGTCGGCGTCGATCCGGCCGACCAGGGCGACGACGGGGGCGCCCTGGCGGGCGGCCCGCTGGGCGACCCGGCTCACGAGCTTGCCGGCGAGGGATTGGGCG
>JBCCXV010000355.1:0-2781 GCA_039191195.1 Planctomycetota bacterium | reverse complement strand
CCGCGACCCGCCACTCCAGCAGCGTGACCGACTGGTCGGCCGGGCTCGGCGCGGGGGCCTCGATCACGGCTTCTTGCGTTGGGCCGTCGGCCGAAGCCGGATCGGCGGCGGCCGCCGCGGGCTGTACCGCGACCGTGTCGAAGGCGAGGTCCAGCAGCTCGCCGGCCGCGTCGACCAACCGCTTGACCGAGGGCAGGACCTCGAGCTGGCTCGCGTAGCTGTAGGGGATGTGCGTGTCGGGCCGGGCCACCCGCCGGCAGGCCACGCCGGGCGCTTCTTCGGCCACCGCGGCCAACACCTCGGCGCCGAAGCCTGCGGTCAGCGCGTCCTCGTGCGCCACAAGTAAACGACCGGTCCGCTTGGCCGAGGCGACGATCGCCGGGCGGTCCCACGGCGTGAGCGTGCGCAGGTCCCACAGATCGACCGAAACCCCAGCGTGGTCTCGGAGCCACGCCGTGGCGTCGCGTGCCGGGCCCATCGCGGCGCCCCACGACACGAGCGTCAGGTCGTCGCCCACCGCCACCCGACGGGCGCGCCCCAGCGGGATGGCCGCGCCAAGGCGATCCGCCGTAGTCGTGCGCTGCGGGGCGCGGTCGTTCAGGCAAACCTTCGGATACAGCAGCACCGTCGGGCGTTGCGACGCAAACGCGGCGCGCAGCAAGCCCGCGGCGTCTTCGGCGGTGCTGGGCATGAGCACGTCAACGCCCGGCGTGTGGGCGAGCAAGCCGTCGAGCGTCTGGGCATGGAAAGGGCCCAGGCCCGGGCGGTACCCGCCGCAGGGCGCGGTCACGATCACCGGGGCCTCCATCTGCCCGCCGGTGCGCCAGTACATCGTGCTGAGCTCGCTCAGCAGTTGGCTGATGCCGTTGGGCAGGAAGTCGGCGAATTGCACCATCGCCACGGGCCGCCCGCCGGCGACGGCTTGGCCGATGGCCTTGCCCAGGATCGTCGCTTCGCTCAGCGGCGCGTTGCGCACCCGGCCCGGGTACGCCGTCGACAGGCCCTTGGTCACGCCGAACACGTCGCCCTTGGGGTCTTCGATGTCTTGCCCGAAGAGCGTGACCTCGGCGTCGGCTTCGAGCGCGTCGGCGAAGGTCTGCCTCATCGCCTCGAGCATCGTGAGCCGCGGGTGGCCGTTGTCGGAAGCATCGCCCGTAAGCGGCTTCGCCGACGGGTCGGGAGCCGTCGGCCCCAGCGATTCGGGCAACGGCCGGAGCGCCTCCATCGCGGCGCCCGGGTCGGGCTCGGGAACCCGGCGGGCGCTCTCGGCGGCCTCGCGCACCTGCGACTCGACCTCGTCGTCGATCGCCCGCAACGCCGTGTCATCGAGCAGCCGCTGCGACAACAGATCGCCGCGCAACACGTCGACCGGGTCGTGCTCTTCGGAAAGCGATCGCAACGCCTCGGCGTCGCGGTACACCCGGTGGTCGTCGGCGTTCGAGTGCGAACGCAAACGGTCGACGCGCAACACCGCCATCGCCGGCCCGCGCGACGATCGCACCTGCTCGACCACCTGCGACAACGGCTCGACGGCGCCCCAAACCCGCCGCAGGTCGAAGCGGTGGATCGGCATCCCGTAGAACGAATCGGCCGGGCCGTCCGGAAGGTCGTAGAAGGTCTGGCCCGACGTCTGGGTCGAGATCGCCAGCCCGTTGTCCTCCACGTAGAACAGCACCGGCAGCCGCTCGCGCACCGCTTCAGCGACCGCCTCGTAGAACTCGCCCTGCTGGGTGCTGCCCTCGCCGAACCCGCACACGACGATCGGGTGGTCCGGGTGATCACGCACGCGGTCGGCGGCGCCCACGGCGTGCAGCGCGTGGTTGGTCACCGGGATGACCGTGCTGGCGACCTTGGCCGTCGCCCCGGCCAGGAAGCACGCCATCTGACAACCGGCCGAGTACGACCGCGCATTGGCCACGAGCGCGTCGAACCACAGCTGCGGCCCCAGCCCGCGGGCCAGGAACAGGGCCAAGTCGCGGTAGTGGCCGAAGACCCAGTCGCTCGGCCGCAGGGCCAGGCCCAGGGCGGCGGCGCCCTCGTGGCCCCGCCCGGTGATGTGGAAGAACGCGTCGCCGGAAGCGGCGAGCTCTTGCCCCACCCGGTCGAGCGCCTCGGCCGTCCGCATCCAGCGGTACAGGCGCTGGCCGGCGGCCACGGGGTCGACATCGGCGGCGGACGGGGAGCCAGCCGAAGCGGGCTCGGTTCGGGCGTGCGGGGCGGCAGGCGGTCGCGTGGGGGTCAAAACACGGGTCCGTAGGGCGGACCGGCCGGGCGCCGGTGTGGCCCGGGCCCGCGGTGCGCGGTCGGTGAGTCTAGCCGGTATCGGCCCCGCAAGCGGCTAATCGCCCCCGTCCGGCTCGGCCCGCAGGCTCGACAGCAGCGTCTTGGCCCAGCCCCGCTGAAACGCCGATCGGACCTCCTGACGAAGCGGCGCACGGCAGAGCGACAGCGCCTGGGCCGGCTCCAGGCCCGATTCCGGCAGCCCGACGCAGCGCTGGTGATACGCCTTGTCGGCCGCCCGGGCGCCGTTGCCCAAGGCCCGCACGCGCACCAGCAGCGCCTCCAGCCGGGCCCCGGCGCCCAGCGTCCAGCGGTTAAACCGGGGCCGCCATTCGATCGACTGGCCCAGCACCGCTGCGGGCACCCGCAGTTCGCCTCGCCGCCGGGCTTGCGGCGCCCACGATCGAGACCGGCTGCGCTCGAGCCCCGCGGCCAACCGCCGCACCGAGTACGGAGACGCCAGCAGCGGCCACCCCGCCACGACCGCGTCCACGCAAGCGT
>JBCCXV010000354.1:0-2803 GCA_039191195.1 Planctomycetota bacterium | reverse complement strand
GCCAACCCCGCCGCCACCACCAGCAGCACCACCACCGCCACGCCCAACGGCCGCACCGGCAGGCCCACCTTCTTGTGACGGTCGACCAGCTCCCGGTACGTCATCTTCGCCTTGCGCTTGCCGAACAAGACCCAGCTCACCAACTTCATGCCCTTGTTCTGCGACAGCTTCTGGAACTTCGGCGAACCCTCCTCGGCCTTGGTCATCACCCGCCGGAAACGGCCGAGCCCCACCACCGCCGCCGCCCCCAAGCCCACACCGATCACAACCGCCACCACCACCCCGCCGCTGGTCACGTAGTACTCCAGACCCATCCACGCCGTCACCGGCCCGTTAATCAGCGACGCCATCAAACCCTGACCCGGCCCGTCCAGCAGCAGCTTGCCCGCCTCGAACGAAACCGGCAGCAACGCCAGCGACAGCGTCTTGCACAGCGCCGCCACCAGCCCCGCCAAGAACAAGTTCGCATTGAGCACCACCAGCAGCGCCACCCACGCCGGCATCAGCAGCAAACCCTTCTCGTAGCTCGGGACCGGCGCAAACCCGATCAGCGCCCCCAGCACGCACGCGGAGATCAACTGGAACGGCGTCGCCTTGCCCCGGAGCAGCGAACCCACCTTGCGCGTCATCGAAAGGATCATCAGCTACGACTCCTTAATCAGCCCCACCGGTCTGCATCCACACCTTGACAGCCTACCCCCGCGCGCAGGCCCGCCCACGCTCGGACGACCCAAACGCCCCAACGGTTCATCACCGTCAACGCCAAACGACTCAACCGGCCCGCAGCTCCGCCCCGCAGTCCGCGGCCAAACGCGCCACCACCGACTCCACCACCGGCTCCACCTGCTCCCGCCGCAGCGTCCCGCCCTCATCCCGAAACACCATCCGCAGCGTCACGCTCTTGCGGCCCTTGCCCACCGGCTTGCCGCGGAACACCCCGACAAACTCCAGCGACTCCAGCCACGACGGCTCCGCCGCCCGGATCGCCCGCTCCACATCCGCGTACGCCACCGCATCGTCCACCACCACCGACAAGTCCCGCTCGATCCCCGGGAACGCCGACGGCGTCCGCACCGCCCGACCCTCGTCGTACAAGCCCTCGAGCACCGCCAAATCCAGCTCCCCCGCCACCACGTCGTGCTGTAAGCCAAACGCCTGCCGCGCCGCCCCGCCTAGCAAACCGATCACCCCCAGCGCCTGGCCGCCCACGCTCACGCGACCGCACGCCTCGAAGCCCGGCGACTCCCCCGCCGCGACCGACACCCCCGCCACGGCGTCCGGCCCCGCCAGCGCCGCCACGAGCTCGTCCACTACGCCGCGCATCTCGCGCACCGCCACGTCCGGCTCACCCAACGACTCGGCCAACCACGCCAGACACGGTCGCTCAACTGGGGCGCCTTCGCTGGGGGCCCAGGCCCCGCCGATTTCAAACAGACGCACGCCGTGGTTGCCCGCATCCTGGTTCGACTTCGCGCACCGCAGCAGCGCCGACAGCACGCTCGGCCGAAGCGCCGCCTCCGCCTTCCCCTCCGCCCCGAACAGCTTCGCCGGCGGGACGCCATCGCCCAGCATCGGCGCCGCCGCCGCGTCCGACACCAGGCTGTGCGTGATCGCCTCGCAGTACCCCCAGCCGATCATCGTGCGCAGCACCGCCCGCCGGGCCTTCACACGCCCGTCGGTCGACGACATCGCCCCCGCCCCGCCGCCGGCCATCGGGATCACGTCGAGCCCGCCGGTCCGCGCCACCTCTTCGATCAGGTCCACCTCGCGCCGCAGGTCCGCCCGGTAGCTCGGCGGGGTCACCGCCCATCGCTCCGCGCCCGAGTCGCCCTCCACCATCAAGCCGAGCTTGCGCAGCCGCGACGCCTGCTCCTCGCCCGCCACATCCATCCCCAGCAGCGCGTTGCACCGGCCCGGCCGATACCCAATCGCCTCCGCCGCAGGCCCTTCCGAACCCGCCACCTGCATGGCGCCTTCCACCGCGCCCCCCGCGGTCTCCAGGATCAGCTCCACCGCCCGCCGCGACGCCTTAGCCACGCCGTGGTGGTCCACCCCGCGCTCGAACCGGTAGCTCGAGTCGGTCGAGATCTTCAGCCCCCGCGCCGCCGTCCGCACCCGAAGCGGGTCGAACCGCGCCGCCTCCAGCAGCAGGTCCGTCGTCGAATCCGTCACCTCCGAATGCGCCCCGCCCATCACCCCGGCCAAGCCTTGCGGACGCGCGTCGTCGGCGATCACCAAGAGCCCCGCCGGCAGCTCGTGCGACCGGCCGTCGAGCGTGTTGAGCTTCTCGCCCTGCTTCGACGCCCGCGCCGCCAGCTTCCCGCCGGCCAGCTTGCCCAGGTCGTAGGTATGCAACGGCTGACCCAACTCCAGCAGCACGTAGTTGGTCACATCCACCACGTTGCTGATGGGCCGCAGCCCCACCGCCTCCAGCCGATCGCGCAGCCACGCCGGGCTCGGCCCCACCTTCACCCCACGGATCACCACGCCGGTGAACAGCGAGCACCCCGGATCCTCGATCCCCACCAGACCCGTCGCCGGCGAAGCCGCCAACCCCGCAGGCGCCGGCGCCGCAAGCGCCCGCCCCAGCGCCGCCCCCAGCTCCCGCGCCACCCCGACATGGCTCAGCATGTCCGGGCGGTTGCTGGTCACCTCCACGTCCAGGGCCGTATCGCCCCCCTCCACCGCCCGGGTCTCCTCCACCGGAAACCCCACCCCGGTCAGGGTTTCGACGGCTTCCTCCAGCCCCACCGGGCGGTCCAGATACGCATTAATCCAAGCCAGGCTCGCAAGCATGGCCGGG
>JBCCXV010000353.1:0-2829 GCA_039191195.1 Planctomycetota bacterium | reverse complement strand
TCAAGACCACCTTCGAGCTGGCCAAGAAGAACCGCATCGAGATCATCGAGATGATCGAGGCCGAGCTCCCCGAGCCCGCCGCGTTCCCCGAGTCCGCCCCGCGGATGCTCACCACCTCGATCCACCCCGACAAGATCGGCAAGCTCATCGGCCCCGGCGGCAAGACCATCCGCGCCCTCGAAGCCGACACCGGCGCCAAGGTCGAGGTCGAAGAAGACGGCACCATCTACCTCTCCGCCGTCGGCGTCGGCAAGGCCGAGAAGGCCCTCGAAGAGGTCGAGAAGATCGCCGCCGAGGTCAAGCTCGACGCCATCTACACCGGCCGGGTCACCAGCATCAAGGACTTCGGCTGCTTCGTCGAAGTCATCCCCGGCCAAGACGGCCTGTGCCACATCTCCGAGCTGACCGACGGCTACGTCGACCGCGTCTCCGACCTCGTGAAGGTCGGCGACGAGATGCGCGTCAAGGTCATCCTCATCGACGACCAAGGCCGCGTGAAGCTCTCGCGCCGTCAGGCCTACGCCGAAGAAGGACTCGAAGACCCGTTGAAGGACGCGTCGCCCCGTCGTGAAGGCGGCGACGGCGACGGCGGCGGTGGTCGTGGTCGCGGCGGTGGCGGCGGCCGCGGTCGCGGCGGCGGCGGAGGTCGTGGTCGTGGCGGCGGCGGCGGACGACGCTCCGAAGAGCCCGCCGAGGCCTGATCCAACTTCACTTGTCCACCGGCAATGCAGCGACCCCTTCGCGCGCGCCCGACAAGCGGCGAAACACTATCCTGCACCCGGGTGGGTGATCGTACGGGAGAGGCTCGCCCCACCGGGTTTCGGCGCCGCCCTCGCGGACGCCGCTCCGGGCTCCCGCGTCTCGTGAGAGAGGGATACGCAATGCAGATCGATGGCGAGGTCAAGTGGTTCGACGCCCGCAAGGGGTACGGGTTCATCCTCGGGCCCGAGGGGCAGGACGTATTCGTCCACTTCTCCGAGATCAAGACCGACGGCTTCCGCACGTTGCGCGACGGCGAGCAGGTCCAGTACGAGTTGGTCGAGTCCGCCAAGGGCTACCAGGCCAAAGATGTGCAGCGCAGCGAAGCCGAGGAAGAGCCCGGCCGATCCCGCGTGCGGGCGCTCCGCGGCGCCACGGCCTAGCCGCAGCCGCTTGAGACACCGATGGACGGGACGCTCGCCTGGGGCATCGCGATCGGCGCCGTGGGGACGGCAGTCATCGCGTGGCTCAGTTCGCTGCGCCTCTTGCGCCGCGTGCGCGACGCCGAGGCCCGCGCCGCCGCCGACCAGCGCCTCGCCGAGCTCGGCACCCTCACCGGCGGGCTCGCCCACGAAATCAAAAACCCCCTGTCGACCCTCGGCCTCAACGCCCAGCTCATCGACGAAGACCTCGACGACCTCGCCAAACGCCTCAGCGAGACCGACGCCGAGGCCGTCGGCCGATGCCAACGCCGGTTCGGCATCCTCCAGCGGGAACTCGCGCGCCTGCGCGACGTGCTGGAAGACTTCCTCCGCTTCGCCGGCCGGCTCGAACTCGACCCCAAGCGCCAAGACCTCAACCCCATGCTCGACGAGCTCGGCGCCTTCTTCGAGCCCCAAGCCCACGCCGCCGGCGTGACGCTGCGCCTCGACCTCAGCGACGCCACGCCCCCGGCCGACATCGACGCCGCCCTCGTCAAGCAGGCCGTGCTCAACCTCATGCTCAACGCCGTCCAGGCCATGCAGCGGCAGGCCAGCCAGGCCGACCCCGCCGCCGCGCCCGGCCCGCGCGAGCTGATCGTGCGCACCCGGCGCGAGGGCAAGCCCGGCAAGGACGACCACGCCGTCATCCTCGTCGCCGACACCGGCCCCGGCATGCCGGCCGACGTCGCCGAGAAGGTGTTCCAGCCCTACTTCTCCACCCGCCGCGGCGGCACCGGGCTGGGCTTGGCCACCACGCGCCGCATCGTCGAGGCCCACGGCGGGACGCTCGCGCTCCACACCGAGCCGGGGCTCGGCGCCGAGTTCCGCATCGCCTTGCCCGCCGCGCTCTGACCCGCGCTCTGCCCCGCGCCCCGGCCCGCCGCTTTATCCTGCACCGCGCATGACCAGCGACCCCACCCCGACCGGATCGAACGAGCCCGACGTGCTGGCCGCCGCCGAGCACCTCGCCGAGCTCGCCAAGCAAGAGCCCGACTGCCCGCCCTCGGCGCCGGTCCGCCTGTTCAACTGCAACCTCGACGCCACGCTCATCGGCACGCCCGGCGCCGCGCGCCACTTCGCCGAAGCCTGGGACACCGTCGACCCCGATCGCCGCCCCCGGCTCGTCTACAACTCCGGCCGGTCCCTCGACGACATGCGCGCCACCGTCGCCGACAACAACCTCCCCGAGCCCGACGTCTACATCTCCGGCGTCGGGACCGAGCTCTACGACGTCGCCCAGGCCCGCAGCCTCAACGAATACACCGACCGCCTCCGCGAAGGATGGGACCTCGACCTCATCGAGAAGCTCACCTCCGAGCTGCCCGGCGTCGAACGCCAGCCCGACATCAACCAAAACCCCATCAAGAGCAGCTGGTACCTCGACCGCGCTAACCGCGAGACCATCCACCTGCTGCGCGAGAAGCTCAAGAGCCGCGGGCTCCAGGTCAGCGTCGTCTACTCGGGCTTCCGCTTCCTCGACATCCTTCCCGCCCGCACCAACAAGGGCCTGGCCCTCAACTGGCTGTGCGAGCTCCTCGGCGTGCGCCTGGGCGAGGTGCTCGTCGCCGGCAGCTCCGCCAACGACGCGTCGTGCTACTTCCTGCCCGGCGTGCGCGGCATCGCCGTCGAAAACGCCAAGCCCGAGCTC
>JBCCXV010000352.1:0-2839 GCA_039191195.1 Planctomycetota bacterium | reverse complement strand
TGATGATCGCCGCCGAGCCCGGGCAGGTGACGGCTTATTCGCTCGACCGCCTCTTTGACCGCGGCGTGTTCTTCGTCAAGCCCGGCGACCCGATCTACGCCGGCCAGGTCGTCGGCGAGCACAACAAAGACAACGACATCACCGTCAACCTCGCGATCAACAAGAAGCACAGCAACGTGCGTTCGACCTCGGCCGACGACGCCACCCGCGTCAAGCCCGCGCGCGAGATGTCGCTCGAAGCCTGTCTTGAGTACCTCGAAGAGGACGAGCTGGTCGAGCTGACGCCCGAGTCGATCCGGCTGCGAAAACGGCTGCTGAAGGAGTCGGACCGCCGGCGGGAGACCCGCAGCCGCAAGGATCGTGAGGCGGCGGGGTAGGGCCTAACTGGCGGGAGTATGGATGAATCGCTTTATCCTCGTTGCGCTGGTTTATGCAGTTTTTCACTTTGCGGTGTCTTTCGGGGCGATGTGGGTAGCGATGGATCTTGAGTCGAACTGGTCTTCGCCCTTGAAATCGAGTGAGGACATCTTCGTGGGGATTGCCGTGATTACGTCACTCCCGGGTGGCTTGGCTTTGCCCTTGGTGGAGTGGCTGCCGCGAGGCCCCGGTGTGGTCTCTCCATGGCTCTACTTGATTTATGCGGTTAACGCCGTGTTATGGGGTGCGGGGATCGCTTTTGTGCTGCGCGCGTGCAGACGATCCAGTAGTCGCGATACGCCTGAGCATCTGTCATAGTCGATTCGGTGGTTGAACAACGCCGCCCGCCGAGGGAATCCTCGACGGGCGACGCTTTGCACAGGCGGGTTGCGGATTGGGGGGACAGGGTCCGTTGGTGTCGTCGACGATGTTCTCCAGAGTTTTGAGGAGCCCGCGTTCTGGGCTCTTGGCGGGGGCTTATCGGCACGGATCACGGCCGGCGTCGGCGGAGTTCGGGCTCGGCGGGAACCTCGAACTGGTCGCGGGCCGTCACCTTCACCGGCCGGTTGGGTTGGTTCTTCTCGACCCGCTCCGGCCGGCCTTCCTTCTGGACCAGCGGGCCGTTGTAGCGCGGGTTGTAGGCGGGCGAGGTGATCAGCGCGTCTTGCTCTTCGAAGACGGTCACGGCGCCGCCGGCGATCTCGTACTCGATCAGCCCCGCGTAGCCGCCGGCCCGTCGGGTCATGAGTAGCGTGAGGCCGTCGGCCCGCCACGAGGCTTGGTAGGACGACTCGAAGTGCGTCATGGGGTTGTCGTCGGGGTCGCGGAAGGTGAGTTGCTGCAGGCCGGTGCCGTCGGCGTTGATGAGGTAGACCTGCGTGTCGCTGCCCCATTCCTTGTGGAACGTGAGCTTGGCGCCGTCGGGCGACCAGCGGGGGTGGCTCTGTTCGCCGTAGCCGGAGGTCGTGAGCGGGCGGTCTTCGCCGGTTTCGAGGTTCAGGATGCGGACCTTGGGCGGATGGCCGGATTGCGCGGTGTGGCTGTAGGCGATGGACTTGCCGTCGGGCGAGACCACCGGCGTCGACACGCCGCCCGGGGCCGTGCCTTCCAGGGGCTGGGGGTTGTTGGTGTGAAGCCGGAGGGTGTACAGGCCCGATGTGGCCGGCTGTCCGAAACCCGGCTTCTCGCTGTAGCCGTACACGAGGGTGTTGTTGTCGAGCCAGTCGGGCGCGGTGACCTTGCAGCGCTGCGCGTCGGGATCGACGGCGGCCTGCTTGCGGAGGTTCTTGCCGTTGCTGCCGACGGTGTAGAGGTCGAAGCGGTGGCTCAGGTTCTCTTGGTCCCACCATTGGGCGACGAAGGCGATGCGCTTGCCGTCGGGTGAGAACGCGGGGGACCAGGCGTTGACGCCGTCGGGCAGACCTGTGGCGAGTTGGCGGGCGTTGTCGCCGTTGGGGTCGCAGACGAAGAGCTTGCCCGAGTAGACGTAGACGATCTGGTTGAAGTTGAAGCGCTTGGCCGGCGCCTGCACACGGTCAACGGGGATGCGGTGCTGGGGCGTCGGCGCCTTGGTGACGGCGGCGGTGTCTTTGGCCAGGGCGGCGCCGTCGATGGCGACCAGCGACGCGGCGGACAGGGCCAGGGCGGAGACGAGCGACTGGGCGGGGGGGCGGTGCATGGTTCACGCTTCCTCGTTGCGGGGTTAGGCCCGGCCGCCTGGGGAGGCGAACAAGCCGGGGCTGCTCCCCTTATCGAGGGGCGCCGGCCGGCGTTGCGAGGTCGCGCGAGAACGGGTCAGGAAACGGGACGGGCCGGGCCCTTGGGGCATTACTGGGCGTTGCCGTCGGCTTGGTGTTGGGTCGGACCGCCCGGGGCGACGCGGCGCCCGGGCGCCGGGCCGGCGGGGGGTTTATGGTCGTGGCAAGCGACGGGTTCACCTGCCAAGGAGGGCAGCGAAATGTGCAGCCGTAAGGCGATTCTCACGCTGGTGATGGTTCTGTGGGTTGGGCTGGGGGCGGGCTTGCTCGCTCCTTGGGGCGCGGCGACGGCGCAGCCGGTGCGGTTCCTGGGCGAGTCCGCGACGCCGGAAGCGCTCGACCCCGAGGCCGCCGAGGCGTGGGCGTTTGCGCGGGACGCGTTGGGCGCGGGCTATGTGGCCTGCGACGAGGTCGAAGCGGCGCTCGCCGACGGCGCCCGGGTCTTGTGGTGGCACCACGCCCGGCCGGAGCTTCCCGCGCCGCTGCAGCACCCGCGGTCTCGGGCGGCGGTGTTGGCTTGGTTGAATCAGGGCGGCGGGCTGCTGCTCACCGGCTTCGGCCCGCGCTACGCCGAGCGGCTGGATCTGGCGCCGTTCCCGACCCGGGTGCGCAACCAGCCGACGGTGTCGGGCTCGTGGGGGTTCCAGGTCCGGGGTGAGCACCCC
>JBCCXV010000351.1:0-2854 GCA_039191195.1 Planctomycetota bacterium | reverse complement strand
TGACGCCGCAGACGGTTGCGCGGTTTGTCGGCCGGTTCGAGCGGGTGGCCGTGCTGCACTCCGGGTTGACGGCGGCGCAGCGCCACGCCGAGTGGCGACGGATTCATGCTGGGGAAGTCGAGATCATTATCGGTGCGCGGTCGGCGGTGTTTGCGCCGGCGCCGAACCTTCAGCTGATCGTCGTCGACGAGGAGCACGACGGCTCGTACAAGCAGGACCAGTCGCCGCGGTATCACGGTCGGGACGTGGCGATCCGCCGGGCGCACCAGTTGGGCGTCCCGGTGGTGCTGGGCAGCGCGACGCCGTCGCTGGAGAGCTGGTCTCGGGCGAAGGCGAATGCGAGTGCGGATCCGGGGGCTTTACTGTCGCTCCCCGATCGGCCGAGCGGGTGGAAGCTGCCCAAGGTCGAGGTGGTGGACCTGGTGCAGGAGAGGCGGGAGCGCAAGGGCGTGCACCTGCTCAGCCGGCGGTTGGAGCAGCACCTGCGGCGGACGCTCGACGCCGGCCGGCAGGCGGTGCTCCTGCTGAATCGACGGGGCTACGCGAGTTACCTGGCGTGCACGAGCCACGCGTGCGGCTGGCAGATGCGGTGCCACCACTGCGACGCGGCGATGGTGTTTCATCGCGACAAGCGCATGCCGACGGGCGGCCTGACCAAGTGCCACCACTGCGGGGCCCAGCAGGTCGTGCCGACGCAGTGCCCTTCCTGCGGTCGCCGGCTGCTCATGCTGGGCGAGGGCGTGCAGCGGGTCGAGCAGGAGCTGGCGAACAAGATGCCCGATGCGACTTGGCTTCGGATGGACGCGGACACGATGCGGCGGTCCGAGGACTACCGCAAGGCGCTCGACTCCTTCGGCAAGGGCGAGGCGGACATCCTGCTGGGCACGCAGATGATCGCCAAAGGTCTCGACTTCCCCGGGGTTTCACTCGTGGGGGTGATCAGCGCCGACACGTCGCTCCAGATCCCGGATTTCCGTGCGGCCGAGCGGACCTTTCATTTGATCGCGCAGGTGGTGGGTCGCGCCGGTCGCGGGGAGACGCCGGGGGTGGCGGTGGTGCAGACGGCGCACCCCGACGACCCGTCGGTGAAATCGGCGGCGGCGCAGGATTACGTCCGCTTCGCCGAACGCGAGCTCGCATCGCGGAAGCACGCGGGGTTGCCGCCGACGGGCCGGCTGGCGCGGGTGGTGTGCCGGGATACCGATATGGAGAAGGCCCGAGCGCGGGCCCGGGCGATCGCCGAGGCGTGCTCGGCCGCGGCCCAGTCGCTGGGGGTGGAGGTCGAGGCGGCCGGCCCGGCGCCGTGCGCGGTGGCGCGGGTGGCGGATCATTTCCGGTTCGAGGTTCGGCTGCTGGCGAAGGGGGATAACGCTTCCGGGGGTTCCGGGGGTTCCGCGGGGGCGGCGCAGCTGCAGGCGGTGCTGGCCAGGGTGCGGGGCGTCAAGCTGCCCGGCGGGGGCGGGCTGGTGAGCGGCGAGGGCGTGGCGATCGATGTCGATCCGGTGACGCTGCTCTAGACGCCCGCAATGCCCCGGAATGCCCCCGGAAAGGACCTCGGCGTGAATGACGTTTCGAGGTGTGCTCACACCCCCGGGTGGCCGACGGGGTAGCGCTCGGCGTTGCGGGCCATTTTGGCGTGGTAGGCCGAGGCGATGTCGATGTCGAGCGCGTTGGCGAGGCTGAAGGCGTAGGCGAGGACGTCGGAGAGCTCTTCGCGGATGCCGTGCATGCGGTCGGGGTCGTTGCGGATGTCGTCGAGGGGCTCGGCCTGGGGCCACTGGAAGTGCTCCATGAGCTCGGCGGCCTCGATGGCGATGGACATGGCCAGGTTCTTGGGCTGGTGGTGGCGGTTCCAGTCGCGCTGGGCGACGAAGTCGGCGACCAAGCGTTTGCAGTCGTCGAGGGTGGTGGCGGCGTCTTGGGGCGTGGCGGGCATGGGGGCGATGCTATCGGCCGTGGCGCCTAGCCGGGCGGGGCCCGGGGGTTTAGTCTGTGTGCGGTGTAACGCCGGGCGTGGCGGCGGCGTCTTGCTCTCCCGGGCCGGGGTCTTGGGCGTGTGCCCGGACGGATCGGCCTTGAACCCCGATGGCGCGAGGTGAACTCATGGCGGTTGTGAACACAATGCATCCTGTGAACGGCTTGTCGCGGGCGACGCGCCTGGCAGGGGCCTTGGGCCTCTCGGGCGTGATGGTGCTGGGCGCCGGGGCGTGCGGGGGCGAGCAGAAGGGCCGTGTGTCTCTCACCAGAGAGACCGAGGCCGAGCGCAACAGCGACCAGATTTCGACCGTCGCGCTGATCGAGTTTTCGGATTACGTGCCGGAGGTGCTCAAGAGCGACCTGCGCAGCCGTGTGCCGATCATCCGCGACGCGTTCGAGCCGGTGACGGTGATCGTCGGCGACGTGGACAACGAGACGCAGGGCGTGGTGCTCACGAGCGACTTCGTGGCCATGCTTAAGCGGATCCGTGCGAACCTCATCGGAAGCCGCGCCGCCGAAGGCAAGCTGAAGTTCGTCGAGAACCGCGCCCGGCTGAGCCGTCTGGCGGCGCGGGAGGGCCTGGGCCCGATCGACGAGCCGGCGCTTGACCCCGAAACGACGTTCTTCCTGACGATGGACGTGACGAAGATCAACCGCGGGAACACGAACCTGTACTACATGGCGTCGCAGCTGACGCACTACGCCACCCGTCAGATCGTGTTTGAAGAGAAGTACGAGATTAAGCAGGTCAACTGATGCGTGGACTCGGGTTGCTGGCTCGCTTCTGGTGCGTCTTGTGTCTGGCGTTGGCCTTGTGTCTGGCGGGTTGTCAGACCGGCGGCACGACGCGGGTGCAGATCGCCGACTACCAGGAGGT
>JBCCXV010000350.1:0-2860 GCA_039191195.1 Planctomycetota bacterium | reverse complement strand
GACCCGCTTGGGGCTCGACCCCCGGCGTGTCGTCGCCCGGCACCAGTCGGTGGGCAACGTCCACCGCGACGGCCGGTCGATGACGCGCGTGCTCACCACCGCGGCCCCGCGCGAGACGGTGATGCACTACATCGAGCTCGCCCAGTCGGCCAAGCTCGAAGTCGAAGGCATGCACAGCGAAGCGGCCTGCGTGGTCGGCGGCCTGACGCGCGTGTTCAGCCGTCGTTCCGACGACACCGAGCGCTGCGTGCTTTACGTCGATCTGGGCGCGGTGGCGACGAAGGTCGCCCTGGCCCAGGGCGCGCAGCTGCGCCTGGCGCGGGTGGCGGCGGTGGGCGGCGACGCCTGGACGCGCAGCCGTTCGCGCCGGGAGACGCTGACGTTCGCCGAAGCGCGTTTGGCGCGCATCGCCGAGGCCTCCGGCGCCCGGGTCGAGCACCCGGTGGGCGTGGGGGGCAAGCTCGACGGGCCGCCCGCCGGAGCGAACGATGCGCCCTGGTCGGGCGCCGAGTCCGACGACCGCCGGGGCTCGCGCTTCGCCGGCGCCGAGACCGAGCCGCCCGATGGCGCGGCGTGCTCGTCGTTCAAGTGCCTGGTCGACGAGTTGCAAATGACGCTGCGGTATTACGAAGGCGTCGAGCCCGACCGCCCGGTGAGCGAGGTCGTGTTCTGCGGGGGCGAGGCGAATCGTCTGGCGACCTGCCGGGCCCTGGCCAAGGCCGTGAGCCTGCCCGGGCGCTTCGGCGACCCGTTTGTCCGCTTGCAGCGCGACGCTGCGACGCGCAGCTCTTCGTTCGACCCCGACGCCCCGGCGCCGGCCTGGGCCGTGGCCCTGGGCCTGTGCCTGAGCGAGGCCAACCTCTGACCCGGATCGCTTTCCCCCGCCCCGCCGGCGACGCCCGGCCGGGCCTTTGGAGCTCGCCATGAGCAACCCGCAAGACTTCCTCCCCGAGGACTTCGTCGAACGCAAGCTCGCGCAGCGGACCAACATCATCTGCGCCAGCCTGTTTGTCGTGGTTCTGGTGGCGGTGGTGGGCGCGTTCTTCGTGACCAACGCCCAGCGCGACCAGACCCGCCAACGCCTGCTGGCCGTCAACCGCCAGTTCGAGCAGAAGGCCGCCGAGATCCGGCAGATCGAGCAGCTGCAACAGCAGAAGGACTCGCTGCTGCGCAAGGCCGGCATCATCTCGCACCTGGTCGAGCCGGTGCCCCGGTCGGTGATCCTCAGCGAGGTGGTCAACCACATGCCCACGTCGTTGAGCTGGCTGTCGCTGGAGCTGGAGACCGAGATCGAGAAGGCCCCCAAGGCGCGCACGGCGCTCGAGCAAGCCAAGACCGACGCCCGCAAGAAGGCCAAGGCCGGCCAGAAGGACGACGGCCCGGCGTTCGAGGCGCCCCCCAAGCGCGTGACCGTGGAGCTCAAGGGCGTCTCGCCGACGCACAAGGACGTGGCCAACTACCAGGCCAAGCTGCTGGCGAGCCCGATGTTCTCCCGCGTCGACCTGGGGGGGATCGAGCAGCGCCTGATCGAAGACCGCGAGATGCTCGAGTTCCGTCTGGAGCTGGAGCTCGATCAGAGCGCCGACCTGAGCCAGTACGAGCCGGCGCGTGTCGCCCGCCGGCCGGTGCAAGACCCGTTGTCGGATCAGGTGGGCATCGACGCCCAGGGCCGCTTCGGCCCGCCGACATCCGAGACCAACTAACCCCGAGTTGACGAGGACATCGCCATGCGATTCGGACTGCGAGAAGCCCTGTTTTTGCTCGTGCTGCTGGCCACGCCGGTGGCGGCGATGCTGCTGGTGTTCCAGCCGCGCAGCCAAGAGATCGAGGTCGCCGAGCGCGAGATCGCCGAGAAACAGGCGAAGCTCAAGGACTACGAGCTGGTGACCGCCAGCTACGACAACCTGGGCGACGAGGTCCGCAGGATCGAGTCATCGCTGCGGGAGGTCGAGCGCAAGCTGCCGTCGACCGTGCGCGAGGCCAGCGCCTACGGCGACTGGTCGGAGATCGCGGCGCGGCACCGGCTGAAGATGCCCGACCTCGACACCGACAAGATCGTCCGCCACGCGCTGTGGTCCGAACGCCCGATGCGCATGGAGGTGCAGGGCGACTTCGACAACTTCTACAGCTTCCTGCTCGACGTCGGCCGGATGGAGCGGATCATCCAGATCCCCCGGATGAAGCTCGAACGCGTGCAGGGCGACGAGGTGGACGGGGCCATGAAGGCCGAGTTCACCATGAGCATCTTCTTCGAAGGCAAGCCGTCCGACGGCTCGGGCCGCTGAGCCCGCCAGACACGATCTAGGACCCGGAACCCGGAGAGCCCCATGCACTTTCTCAAGAACACCCCCGACGACGCGGGCCCCGACGCGCAGGCCGAAGGCGCCCTGCCGGGGGTCGAAGGCTCGGCCGAGGACAATGAGTCGCTGTCGATGCTCGGCGGCTTCGGCGGCGAGGTCCAGCCCGAGGGCGAACCCCTGGGCCTGGAAGGCCCGTCGACGCCCAAGGTCCCGCAGACCGTCTGGGTCGTGGGCGGCTTGATCATCGTCGGCGCCGGCGCGCTGCTGGGCATGCGGCTGACCCAGTCGCCCATGGCCGCCGACGCGGCGACCCAAGAAACGGTCGCTCAGGTCGACGCCTTCGTCCAGAAGATGGGCGACCCCACCAGCGTCGACCCGGCGGACCCGTTCCACAAGGACAACCTCGACAACCTGGTCGACACGGCCGACGAGATCGCGGCCCGGCTCAACGCCGACCACAGCGAGAAGCTGGTGCCGGTGCACGAGGTGAGCAAGAACCCGTTCCGGTTTGGGTTCCCCAAGCCCGAGGTCGCCGACGACACCGACGCCGAGGCCGAGCG
>JBCCXV010000349.1:0-2869 GCA_039191195.1 Planctomycetota bacterium | reverse complement strand
GCTTCGGCGGCGTTGCGCAAGAGGTTCAGCAGGACCTGGCGGGCCATCGACGGGTCTACGTTGAGCCGGACGGGCTGGGCGGGGTCATCGTCGCGCAGCACGGCCACGCCGTGGGCCTCGAGGGTCGGGCGGGCGAGCTGGACGGCGTCGTCGAACAGCGCCCCGGCGTCGGTCCATCGACGTACCGGGCGGAGCTCACGGCTGAAGGCCAGCACGTCGTCGACGATCCGGGCCATGCCCTGGACGGCGTCGGCGACTTGGTCGGCGGTGGCGCGCGCGGCGTCGGGCGCCAACGCCCCGGGCGTGAGGTCTTGCTGGATCATCTCGACGAACAAACGGATCGCCGCGAGCGGGTTGCGGATCTCGTGGGCGATGCCGGCGGCCATCTCGCCCAAGGCCGAGAGCCGCCGTGCGCGTTCGAGCTGGTCGTTGGCCGAGCGTAGTTCCCCGCGCAGGCGTGCGACCTCGTGCTGGAGCCGCTCGTGGTTGCGCTGGAGCTTGTCGGTGACCTGGTTGTAGGCGCCGATGATCTCGGCGAGGTCGTCGAGGCGCGGGTCGGCGGCCGGTCCGTGGGCGGGGCCGGGGGGCGCGAGCGCATCGGGCGTGGCGGCGGTGTGCGGGTTCATCCGACGCGATCCGTAAAGCGTGGCGGCGTGGACGCCGGGGCGGCGCGGTAGGCCTGGGCCGTGCCCCGGCCGGCGGCGAGGCGTGCGCGCTCGTCGGCGACGGCCTTGCGGGCCTTGGCCAGGGCGTCGCAGTCTTCGCGGTCGCGTATGCGCAGGGCTTCGAGGCGCTCGCCGACGCTTTGGTGCAGGGTGCGGGCGCGGGCCCATCCGGCGTCGGCGGGCTGCGCGGCCGTGAGCCCCTGGGCGTGGGGCTTGAGGCGCTCGGCGATGGCGCGGACGGTGTCGATCCACCGCCGGCGGGTCGGCAGGAGCTGCAACAGCTCGACGGTGTTGCCCTTGGCGATCAGGTCGCGTTGGCGCTCGGAGATGGCCCAGAGCCGGTCGATGGCCTCGGCCTGCTGGTCGAGCAAGCGCACGGCGTGCTCGACCGGGTCGCGCAAGGCGGGGGTTTTGGAGGAAGCGGGCGCGGTCATCCGTGACCTTTCGGCGAGGCGGGCGCCTCCGGCGGCCCGCGGAACCTCTTCGCGATGGCACGGTTATCGGCCGCAGGGGCGCACGGCCTTGAACCGGCCGCGCAAAAACGACGCACCCCGAGCGTGGTTCACGAGTCGCCGCGGGTAATGGCGCCCTGCGAGCCGAGGAGGTTGAGCTCGCCCGACCAGCGGAGCCAGTCTTCCCAGTGCTTGCGGGTCATCGGCAGGCTGGGGTCGGCGAAGGCGTCTTCGGGGATGCGCTCAAGCATCGACAGCGCGTTGCCGTGTGCGGCCTGGGCGGCGCCGAAGTCGCCCATCTCGCAGTAGGCGTTGACGATCTGCATCTGGGCGACGAGCGACGCGGGGTGGTTCGACCACCGGCTGGCGGCGCGCACGTAGAGGTCGCGGGCCAGTTGCAGATTGGTAAGGCCGCCCATGTCGTAGAGCGCGTCGGCTTCGTAGAGATAGCTGTTGCGGAGGTACACCACCTCGTCCTGGGCCAGGCTGGCCATGGGCGCGCGGCCGAGCTCGGTCTTCACCTGGGAGAAAAGCACGCGGGCTTCGGTCAGGCGCTCGGTGCGCTCCTGCTGCAGGGCGGACCGGCGGCTTGGGGGCAACTCGACGGAGAGTTCTTCGTCGAGCGCGCTCACGCTCTTGCGGAGGCTGTCGGCGAGGAGGTAGCGGAGCTTGGCCCCGCCGGGCTCGTCGCCGTAGCGGCGTACGGCTTCGTCGAGGCGTTCGACGGCTTGGGTGAAGGCCCGGGCGTCGGCGGCGCCGCGCCGGTGGTAGAGCTGGCCGAGGGCCACCAGCGCCTCGCGGTACGCCGGGCTCTCGGCCGTGATCGACGGGTGGTCGGTGAGGACGGCGAGGAGGGTCTGCTCGGCCTCGGCCGTGCGGCCGGTGGCTTGAAACGCCTGAGCCAAGGGGACGTAGGCCTCGCTCGCGACCGGGGCCGAGGGGTGGTCGCGCAGCAGGCCCTCGAAGCGGGTGATGGCGGCGTCTTGCTGGTTGTCGGACTGGAGGGCCTTGCCCAAGGCGAGCAGGGCGCGGACCCGGCGGTCGTCTTGCCGGCGGGTGTCGACAAAGTCGCCGTAGACCCGGATGGCCTCGGGCCAGGCGCGGGCACGGTCGAAACAGCGAGCGGCGGCCCAGAGCGAATCGCCGTGGGCCGCGTCGTCGTAGGTCAGGACGCCTGCGTGGTCGAGGTAGTGCCGGCCGGCGGCCTCGAAGTGCGCGGCGGCTTCGCGCAGGGCCAGCGAGCGTGCGCGCGGCTGGGGGCGGTCGCCAGGTTGCAGGGCGGCGGGGTCGAGCTTGTCGGCCGTGGCGAGCGCCTGCTCGGCGACCTTCTCGTGGACTTGGGCGAGGCCGAGCAGCACCCGCGGCGGCGTGGCGCCGGGGTCGTACAAGGGCGTGAGGACTTGGAGCAGGGACAGCGCGTCTTTGTAGCGTTCGGCTTCGAGGGCGCGGTCGCCGTGGGCGCGGGCGAGGTCGATCGCGTGTTGTCGGCGGGGGTCCCAGGCCGGCCACTCCTCGGCGAGCATGCGCACGGCCTCGTCGAGCTTGGCCAGGGCTTCGGGGAAGCGCTGGCCCGAGGGCTCGGCGGCGAGGACGTCGGCCAGGCCCAGGCGTGCGTCGATGGCTTGCGGTGCGGCGGGGAAGTCGCGGAGCGCGATGTTGTAGAAGCCCTCGGCCCGGTCGCGCCCACCGACGTCGGCCAATCCGCGTTCGAGGGTCTCGACCCGGCCCAGGCCGACGAGGATGCGGGCCCGG
>JBCCXV010000348.1:0-2873 GCA_039191195.1 Planctomycetota bacterium | reverse complement strand
TGGCCGACGAGCTGGTGGAAGCGTGCGGCGAAGGCGGAGCGCGACATGCTGGCTTGCGCGGCCAAGTTCTCGACTGTCCAAGACTGTTCTGGTTGGCCGTGCACGGCGGCGAGGGCCTTGCCGATCTGCGGGTCGCGCAGGGCGCCGAGCCAGCCGGTGGAGGCGTCGGGGTCGCGCTCGATCCAGGTGCGGATGGCCTGGATGACCAGGACGTCGGCGAGGCGGGTGACGACGGCCTCGCTGCCGGGGCCGAGGGTTTCGGTCTCGTGGGCCATCAAGCGCAGGATGCCTTGGAACCAATCGGACTGCGCGGCGGACCAAGACTCGAGCACGATGCGGTCGGGCAGGAGTTCGATGAGTCTTTTGGCGGCGGGGTGTTGGAGGGCGACGGCGCCGCAGACGAGGTCGCAGCGGTCGCCGCCTCGGCCGTAGACGAGGACTTCGTAGCGGTCGCCGAGCTCTTGTCTTGGGAGGTCGAAGAGGTCTTCGACGGGTGCTCCCGGCGCGCTGACGAGGGTGTGCCGTTGGGCGCGGGGCAGGAGGGTGAAGGTGCCGGCGGGGAGCGGGTGGTGGGTGTGGGGGTCGTCTTGGATGTAGCAGACGCCGCGGGTGACGACGTGGAACATGAGGGTGTCGGGCATGGGTGGGAGGTCGATGCCCCAGGGCGCGGTGAGGTGGGAGCGGGCGTAGAAGACGCCGTCCATGGTGAGGGCGTGGAGGGCCTGGCCGAGGGGGTCTTCGAGCGGGGCGAGAGAAGGGCAGACAACGCCCCCCCCGGAAGTGGCCCCGGAAGTGGCCCCGGAAGCGCCCGCGGAAGCGCCCGCGGAGTGCCCCACGGAAGTGGCGCCGGACGGGGCCCCATCCAGCGGGCGGGGGAAGGCCTTGGGCGTCGCGGCGGGGGCGGGTGTGGTCGACATGGGGCCGAGCCTACCGCGGAAGTCGGGAATCAAAAAGGCTGAAGATTTGGACGAACTGGCATTAATGTTGCCTCATGTGACATATTCGTCCAGTCAATGGCCGTCGATACTGTCCTCTGTGCCATACGGGTACGCGGAACTGGATCCCCTGGAAAAGGAGCCTTGTGATGGTGGACACGACGACGAAGGCGGGATCGAACGGGCTGACGCTGGTGACGGGCGGTACTGGCAAGACCGGGCGGCGGGTCGTGGAGCGGTTGCGGGCGGCCGGGCGTGCGGTGCGGGTGGGCTCGCGTCGGGGTACGCCGGCGTTCGACTGGGCGGACGAGTCGACCTGGGCCGGGGCGTTGGAGGGCGTGTCCGCGGTGTACTTGGCGTACCTGCCGGACCTCTCGGCGCCGGGGGCGCTCGGGGTGGTGACGCGTTTCCTGGACGCGATGAAGCGGGCCGGCGCGGAGCGGGTGGTGCTGATCTCGGACCGGGGCGAGCCGTCGTCTCAAGAAGCCGAGAAAATCGTCGCGCGGTCGGGTCTCGAGTGGACGGTCGTGCGGTGCGCGTGGTTCCACCAGAACTTCGACGAAGGCGAGTTCATGGGCATGGTGATGGACGGGCTGCTCACGCTGCCGGCAGGGGCGGTGAAGGAGGGCTTTGTGGATGCCGACGACATCGCGGCGGTCGCCGTGGCGGCTCTGATCGAAGACGGGCACAAGGGCGAGGTGTACGAGGTGACCGGGCCGGAGCTGCTGGGCTTCGACGAGGTGGCGACGATCTTGTCGGAAGCAACCGGCCGTGCGGTGCGGTACCAGGCGGTGACGATGACCGAGTTCGGCGACGGGCTGCGCGAGGCGGGTGTCCCGGAAGACTTCGTGCAGCTGCTTTCTCATATCTTGGAAACCTTGGACGGTCGTAACCAGACGCTGGGTGACGGCGTGCAGCGGGCGCTGGGCCGGCCGGCCAAGCCGTTCGCGGACTACGCAAGGCGCGTGGGCGCCGCGGGCGCATGGAACGCCGTTGGCGAGAGCGAGGTGGCCCGTGGCTGAGTTTGTTCCTTACTTGGTGATGGCGGCGCTGGTGGGCGTCGGGTTGATCGGCGGGTTGCTGTTCGTGTTCTCGAACTTCGCGATGCGGGCCTTCGCGAAGCTGCCGGAAGGCGAGGGCATGCGGGCGATGCAGGAGATCAACCGGACGATCCTGAACCCGCTGTTCTTGGTGATCTTCATGGGGACGACGGCGGTGGCGGCGGCATCGGTCGTGGTCGGCGTGATGCACACGGCCGCCGTGTGGTCGACGGGGCTGATTGCGGGTGGGTTGTTGTTCGGCTTGGGAGTTTTCGTGGTGACGGCGGCGGGCAACGTGCCGCTCAACAATCGGCTGGACCGGGCCGAGGCGGACAGCGAAGAGGGGCGAGCGCTGTGGGCCACGTACCTGCGGGTGTGGACGAAGTACAACCACGTGCGGGTGGTGAGCTCGGTGCTGGCGATCCTGGCCTACGGGCAGGCGCTGTGGTCTTGCTAGGCAAGGCCCTAAGCGGTTCGACGCCGACGGCGCCCCCGGGCGAGCAACGAGCCGGCAAGGACTAGGAGCGCCGCCGAGGCGGGTTCTGGCACCGCCCCCGGAAGCGCCCCCGAAAGCGCCCGCGGAAGCGCCCCCGAAAGTGCCCCCGGAAGCGCGCTCGGAATGGTTGCGGGGTTCGACGCGCCGAAGTTTTGGGCGAGGAGGTCGAAGTCGAGGAGGTTGACGGCTCCGTCGGCGTTGAAGTCTCCCCCGGAAGGGCCGCCGAGGAAGCCCGGGCCTTGCCCGAAGCTTTGGGCGAGTACGTCGAAGTCGAGCAGGTCGACGACGCCGTCGCCGTTGGCGTCGCCCGGGAGGAAGGTTCCGAGGAAGGCTTCGACGTAGAGGGCGGCGAAGTGGAGGCGCTGGGCGGGGTTAGCGCCGTCGGGCGAGAGGATGGTGTAG
>JBCCXV010000347.1:0-2876 GCA_039191195.1 Planctomycetota bacterium | reverse complement strand
GGGCCCGGGGTACGCGTCAGGCCATCTTGGTCTGCAGATAGGCGGCGAGGGTGGCCAGGTCGCGCATGGTGTCGGGCCCCATCTCGTCGGCGGTGAGTTTGACGCCGTAGTGCTTCTCGATGCTGGTGATGAGCATGAGGTAGTCGAGCGAGTCGAGGCCGAGGTCTTCGGCGGCGAGCGAGGTCTGGGGGGTGATCTCGACGCCGTCGAGTTTGAGGTCTCGCCGGACGATTTCGACCAGGGAGGATTGGATGTCTTCGACGCGGGCCTGCCTCATTGCGTCTTTAGGATACCAGCCGCATAAGTCACTTGCGCCACGAGCGATAGCGTCGTGTCGCCGATTCGGATTCGGTCAACTTCATGGCCTGGAGCAGGCGCTTGTGGAGGTCTCGGATCTGGCGGGCGATGTCGGCCTCGTAGTCGCGGGCGACGGCTTCGACGTGCTCGGGGCTGGCGTCGGGCATCGCGTCAGGGGGCGCCATGGCCGGCCCGTAGGCGACGCCGTACCGGCCGCAGCGTGGCAGCCATCCTCTGAATCGGGAGTAGACCATGGCGTTCTCGATGGCGCAGGGGATCACCGGGGCCTGGGCGAGGCGGGCGATCCGGCCGATGCCGTGTCGGAGCGACCCGCCGTGGAGCACCGATCGGTCTTGGAAACGGAACCCGCCCTCGGGGAACATCGCGACGACCCGCTGCCGGCGTAAGCGAGCGAGGATGACGCGGACCGTGGCGGCGTCGACGCGCGATCGGTCGAGCGGGAAGGCGTTGAGCGCGCGGTAGAAGCGGCCGAGCAAGGGCGTGCCCAGGACTTCGGTGGTGGAGACGAAGTCGAGCCGCCGGCGGGAGTGGTACATCAGGATCGGGATGTCGTACGGGCAGGTGTGGTTGCTGGCGAGCAGGTAGGCGCCGGGGCGATCGGTGTGGTGGGTATCGAGTGTGGTGGGCCGGTGCGTGATCGAGAACGGCGGACTGCCGATGGCGCACATGAAGTCGTAGAACCGGTCGGACATGGGCGCGGGAGGTTAGGACGCGTGCGCCGGTCTGGAGCCGACGTGGGCGGCGGCCGAGGCGGTGAGGGATGCGTCGCCGGCGGCGGCGTGGGGGTCGATGCGTACGCGTGCGGGGTCGTCGGGCTCGTGGCGGTGCAGGTCGTGGCGGTCGTCGACGCCGTCGAGTTCGAGCAGCTCGGCGTAGAGGCGCTGGTAGGTGTCGCGGAGCGTCTGGGCGAGTTCCATCCGGCGTGCGCGTTTGTCGCTGAGGCGTTCGGGCAGCGGGCCGGGTTGGATCGGCTCGCCGATGGCCAGGTAGACGGGCGCCCGGCGGAACGGCAGCCAGGGCGTGACGCGGTTCATCGCGTGGGTGCCGACGACGGCGATGGGGATGATCGGGGCCTGGGCGTACAGGGCCAGGAAGGCGGCGCCGCGTTTGATGGGCCCGCCGCGCATGGCCGAGAATTGCCGCCGGGACACGCCGGCCTCGGGGAACACGCCGATCCACTGGTCTTGCTCGAGCCAGCGCAGGCCGTGGCGCATGGCCGGCCTGGCGTAGCCCTGGCGGTGGACGGGGAAGGCGCCGGTGCGGTTGAGGACCCAGGCGAAGGGCTTGATGTCGTAGAACTCGGTGCGCGACATCCAGTGGACGCGTCGGCGGAGCACCATGCTGACGACGAAGGGCTCGAGGTGCGAGATGTGGGTGGGCGCGATGATGCAGGGGCCGTCGAGGCGCAGCCGCTCGGCGTGGAGCACCGTGGTGGGCACGCACAACCACTGCACCGGCTTGAACGAGGCGCGGAGTGTGTCGTAGAGGAGCATGGCCGTCGGTGGTGAGACTACACCGCCCGGCGCGGGGCGGCGACGGCGGGGACGCCGAAGCACCAGGTCGCGACGAACACGGCGGCGAGCCCGGCGATCACCATCCAGCCGAGCTCGCGCACGGCGGGGATGGAGGTCAGGCCCAGCGAGCCGAAGCCGATGAGCGTCGTCGCCAGGGTCAGGTGGATGCCGGCCAGGCGGGACCGCAGGGTTGGTAGCGAGCCCTTGGCGGCGGCGTCGCTCAGCAGCACGCCGGCGTCGACGCCGACGCCCAGCACCAAGGGCACGGCGGCCAGGCTCACGACGTTCCACTGACCCGAGCCCAGGTGCTGGACCGCCGCGGCGGCCAGCAGGCCCATGCCGGGCGGGAGCAGGGTGAGCGCGACGCGTTTGGGGTTCCGCTGGCTCAGCAACAGCAGAAGCGTGATCGGCAAGGCTGCTCCGAGGAAGGCGGTGCGCAGGTCGCGTGTGATCTGTTGGCGGAGGCGTTCGCCGATGAGGTCGAGCCCGGTCGCGCGGTAGCCCGAAGCGGCGGGCAAGGCCGCTTGGAGCGTGTCGAGGTCGGCCCGGCGGTCGTCTTGACTCTTCCAGGGGCGCTTGGGCGTGAGCAGCGCGACCGACCGGGGCGCAGCTAGGTCGAACGAGGCGGGGAAGAACATCGCGCCGGCCGGTGAACGCGCGAGCGCGGCGAGGTCGGGCGAAGGCGTCGCGAGGAAGCTGCGCAAGAAGTCGGCGGCGGGCTGGAAGCGATCGGGGCGGAGCCCGGCTTGCTGGGCGGCGTCGAGCATCGCGTCGCCGGCGAGCGCGGCGTCTAAGCCATCCAAAGCCGCGGCGGCGCGGGCCTCGCCTTCGGGGGAGGGCAGGAGCAGCGCGGCGCTCCAGGCGTCGAAGGGCGTGTCGAGGGATTGGAGCGCATGTAGGCGGTGGTGCAAGTCTTGCGGATGGCTCGCGTCGACCAAAACGAAGATGGCGCCGGGCGGCTGGCCGAAGGCGGCGTCGAAGCGCTGCTGCGCCGCGAGGACCGGGTTGGGCTGGGGTTGGAGGTCGTAGAGCGGCGCGGCCCGG
>JBCCXV010000346.1:0-2895 GCA_039191195.1 Planctomycetota bacterium | reverse complement strand
GCGGGTGGTACACGTGCGACACCTCCGGCCCCACGGCGCCCGGCGCGTCGCACAACGCACGGCAGCGGTCCCGCAAACCCAGCGCAGCCGAAAGCACCCGCGCAAGCACGGGTGTTTCGGTCAAGGGTTGGCTAGAAGAGGGCGGAGCCGTCGCGGGGCTCCCAAGGTTGCGTCGGCCGTGGTGCGGCTTCCGGGGGTTACTGGCTGGCCATGAAGGCGAGCAGTTCAACCACGCGGTTCGAGTAGCCCCACTCGTTGTCGTACCAGCTGATGAGCTTGAAGAAGTTCGCGTCGAGCTCGATGCCGGCGCCGTGGTCGAAGGTGCTGCTGGCCGGGTCGGTGATGAAGTCGCTGGAGACGACCTCTTCGTCGGTCCAGGCGAAGATGCCCTTCATCGGGCCTTCCGACGCCGCCTTGCACGCGTCGCTGATCTCTTGGTAGCTGGTGGCCTTGTCGGTGACGACGGTGAGGTCGACCACCGAAACGTCCTGCGTGGGCATCCGGAACGCCATGCCCGTGAGCTTGCCCTTGAGTTCGGGCAGCGCCAGGCCGACGGCCTTGGCGGCGCCGGTGCTCGCCGGGATGCAGTTGGCAAACGCCGCCCGCGCGCCGCGCAGGTCCTTCTTGCTCGGGCCGTCCTGCGTCGGCTGGGTCGCCGTCACGGCGTGCACCGTCGTCATCAGGCCCTTGGCGATGCCGAAGTTGTCGTTGACCACCTTCGCCAGCGGGGCCAGGCAGTTGGTCGTGCACGAGGCGTTCGACACCACCGTCGCGGCGGGGTCGAGGCTCTTCTCGTTCACGCCCAACACGATGGTCGGCACCTGGTCCGGGCTCTTGGTCGGCGCCGAGATCACGACCTTCTTCGCCCCGGCCGAAAGGTGCTTGGCGGCGCCGTCGTAGTCGGTGAAAAAGCCCGTCGATTCGACGATGTACGCGCAGCCGCGGTCGCCCCACTTGAGGTTGGCCGGGTCGCGCTCGGCCGACACCGGGATGGTCTTGCCGTTGACGACGAGCGCGTCGTCGGTGTGGTCGACCGTGCCCTTGAACTTGCCGTGCACCGTGTCGTACTTCAGCAGATACGCCAGGGTGCTGGGCGGGAACAGGTCGTTGATGCCGCCGATCTCGACGCCGTCTTGCTCGAGCGCGGCGCGGAAGACCAGGCGTCCGATCCGGCCGAAGCCGTTGATACCAACCGTGATGGCCATGGGAGGCTCCTTGGAGGCAGGTCGCCCGTCGACGCCGATGCGGGCGTCCTGGGCGGTACAGCAGGGGGGTGGGGTCGGGGCTCCTCGGCCACCGACGGGGCCGAAAGGCTAGGGCCACCCCGGGTCGCGGTCAAACCCCACGTATTGACCCCGGGCCCTCGCTCGCCCACGATCCGGCGATGACCGGCGGCCTCTTCGACAACCTGCCCCCACGCCCTCCGGAAGGGCCCCCGGATAGCCCCCCGCGTAGGCCCTCAGAACGCGCCGCGGACAGCGCCCGGGTCAGCCCCGGGTCAAGCCCGCCGAATCCCTCGACATCGACCCGTGCGGCGCCAGCGGCGCCCGTCCCCCGTGCCGATCCCGCAGAGCCGATCGGCTCCCCGAAGCGCCCTGCCGAAGGCCCCTGGACCGTCACGACCCTCGCCGCCCGGGTCAAAGACGCCCTCTCGGCCGGCCTGCCCCGCACCGTCCGCGTCGTCGGCGAGGTCTCGGGCCTCAGCAACCGCAGCCACTGGTTCTTCGACCTCAAAGACGACGCCGCCCTGGTCCGCTGCGTCATGTTCGCCGGCCAGGCCCGACAGGTCCGCCTGCCCGTCCGCGACGGCATGGAAGTCGTCGCCACCGGGCGCATCGACTACTTCGCCGGCCGGGGCTCGTTGCAGCTCTACGTCACCAAGCTCGAGCCCGTCGGTCAGGGCGCCCTCCAGGCCGAGTTCGAGCGACTCGCCGGCGAGCTCCGCGCCCAGGGCTACTTCGATCCCGCCAACAAACGCCCTCTCCCGGCGTACCCCCAGCGGCTGGCCGTGGTCACCTCGCGCTCCGCCGCGGCCCTCCGCGACGTGATCGACACCGCCCGCCAGCGGAACCCCGGCGTCGAGCTGCTGCACGTCGATGTGCGCGTCCAGGGCGACGCCGCCGGCCCCGAAATCGCCCGCGCCCTCGACATGCTTTCCGCCCACGGCCGAGCCTTGGGCGTCGACGCCGTCCTTCTCGTGCGCGGCGGCGGGAGCCTCGAAGACCTCTGGGCCTTCAACACGCGCGAGGTCGCCGAGGCCGTCCGCCGATGCGCCCTGCCCGTCGCGACCGGCGTCGGTCACGAAACCGACGTGACGCTCGCCCAGCTCTGCGCCGACCTCGGCGCCGCCACGCCCACCCAAGCCGCGATGGCCGCCATCCCCGACCGGGGCGAGCTGTCGCAGCAGGTCGAGCACCTCGCCGGCCGGCTGTCCACGGCGTTGCGCCGTCGGGCCGACACCGCCAGCCACCGTTTGGCCCGCGCCGAGCGCTCCCAGGTGATCCGTAACCCCCGGAGCTGGATCGCGCCCCAGCGCGAAGCGCTCGACCGCGCCACCCGCAGGCTCACGCAATCGCTGCCCCAGCGTGTCGAGTTGGCCCGGGCCCGGCTCGCCTCGTCCCCGGCCCGGTTGACCCGCGCGCTCACCGCCGTGACCGACCGCAGGCAGGCCGGGCTGCGGGCCCGTTCGGAAAGCCTCGGACGGGCCCTGCGCGTTCGGGCCACGACGTCACGCCAGTCGCTCGAGGGCCAGTCCGTTGCGCTTCACCGCGCGGCCCGCACCCGGCTCGCCGACGGCCAGGTGACCTCGCGCGTGGAGCCCTAGAGCTCCCACGCCGGGCGCCGCCCCCGCCGGCTAGTCTTCCGCCATGAGCCAGGCCAAGCCCCCGTCCTCGG
>JBCCXV010000345.1:0-2906 GCA_039191195.1 Planctomycetota bacterium | reverse complement strand
GCTCGGCGATCCGACCGCGATCGAGCACCAGCACCAGGTCCGCCCGGCGGAGCGTGCTCATCCGGTGGGCCACCAAGAAGGTCGTACGGCCCTGCATCGCCCGGTCCATCGCCGAGAGGATCTCGTGCTCGGTTTCCGGGTCGATGGCCGCGGTCGGGTCGTCCATGAGCAGCACCGGCGGGTCGAGTAGGACCGCCCGGGCGATGGCCAACCGCTGCCGCTGGCCACCCGAGAGGTCGGAGCCGCCCTCAGAGAGCACGGTGTCGTAGCCGTGGGCCAGGTCGTTCTGGATAAAGCCGTCGGCCCGCGCGATCTCGGCGGCCCGGCGGACCTGCTCCATCGTGGCTTCGGGACGCCCGAAGGCGATGTTCGCCGCCACCGTGTTGCTGAACAGGAACGACTCCTGGAACACGAGCCCAACCGATCGGCGGAGCTGTTCGAGGTCCATGTCGCGCGTGTCCACGCCGTCGATCGTCACCCGGCCGGCCGTAGGGTCGTAGAACCGCGGGATCAGCGACAGCAGCGTGCTCTTGCCCGCGCCCGTGGCCCCGAGCAGCGCCACCACCTGCCCGGGCTGGGCCTCGAAGCTCACGCCCTCGAGCGCACCCCCGCCCCCGGAAGCGCCCCCAGAATCCCCCGCGGAAGTACTCCCGGAAGGGGCGCCGTTACTCCGGCCGTCGTACGCAAAGCTCACGTCATCGAAGGCGATGCGACCGACGACGCGCCCGGGGCGCACCGGCTCGGCCGGGCTGGCGATCTCGACCGGCTCGTCGAGCACCTCGAAGACGCGCTGGGCGCCGATCAGGCTCCGCTGCAAAGCGTTGGCGAGCATCGACACGTTGCCGACCTGCAAGGCGAAGTGCTGCAACAACAGCGAGAAGGCCAGCAGCTGGCCCGCGGTGAATTCCGGCCGGCGCGCATACGCCCAGGCGCCGAACACGATCAGCATTGTCAGGTTGAACTGATTGAGGATCCCAACCGTGGGCAGGAACCACGCGACCTTGTTGTGGATCGTCCGGTTGTGGTCGACGAAGGTTTGGTTCGAGGCGTCGAACTTGGTCTGCTCTTGGTCCTGCCGGGCAAAGCCTTTGACCACGCGCACGCCCTGGACGTTCTCTGACAGCACGCGGACCGAATCGTCGAACAGCTCGCGCGACCGGCGGTACATCGGCTTGACCCGCCGGCCGAACGAGGTGGTCAAGAACCACAGCAACGGCGTCGTGGCCAGGCACGCCGCGGCCAGCCAGGCGTCGAGGCTCACCAGGTAGCCGACGTAGAACGCAAGCGAGAGCAGGATCACCACGACCTCGATCACGACGTTCGACACGAACATCCGCACCGCCTGCACGTCGCCGGTGACCCGGTTGATGATCGACCCCGAGGCGTTGGCGTCGAAGAACCGGAAGCTCAGCGTCTGCAGCTTCGCGAACACCCGAGACCGGAGCGTCACGACGATCCGTTCGACCAGCCGGCCGCGCTCGAGCAGCGCCGCGTACTCCAGCCCGAACCGTAGAAGACCGATCGCGAGGATCACGCCGGCCACGGCCCAGGCCTGGTCTTGGGCGCTCCACGAGTCGGGCGGCTCCACCCCCAGCGGGTACTGCGGCTGCTTGTCGGCGAACCGCTCGGGGTCGAAGCCGTACACGATCACATCGACGCCCAATCCGAGCTGCCCCACCCCGGCGATCAGCAGCGCCTGCAACACCATCTGGAGCAGCAGCACGCGCACCACCCCGCCTCGGTAGTCCCAGGCCAGGGCGCCGAGGCGCAGCAGCAGTTGGCGCGTCGACACCTCGGGCCGTGCGTCCGTGGGACGCGCCGGCGCCGCCGGGGCGCTGGGCTGGGTCGAAGCAGGCAAGGGTGTCTCGGGGTCGCCGGGGCGCGCACGCCGCCGAGCGGGCCGCACTCTACCGGGTGGCGGGGTCGGCGCGCGGGTCTCGGTAGGATCCGGCCATGCGCGTCGCCGTGTTCTGCTCGTCGTCCGACCGGATCGACCCCGGGTTCGTCGCCACCGCCGAAGACCTCGGCCGGCGCCTGGCCGAGCGCGGCCACGAGCTGGTCTGGGGCGGGGGCCGGTCAGGCCTCATGGGCGCCGTCGCCCGGGCCGCTCAGGCCGCGGGCGGGCGCGTCATCGGCGTGATCCCCGAATCCATGATGGAGGTCGAGGTCGCCTACACCGACGCCGACGAGCTCCTGGTCGTGCCCGACATGCGCACCCGCAAACACGAAATGGACGTACGGGCCGATGCCTTCCTCGTGCTGCCCGGCGGGTTCGGCACCCTCGAGGAGTTGTCGGAGATCCTCGTCGGGCGCGTGCTCGCCCACCACATGCGGCCCGTGGTGCTGCTCGACGACCGAGGCTTCTACGGGCCCCTCCTAAGCCTGTTCGACCACTTCGTGCAGCAGGGCTTCGCCAGCCCAGGGCACCTCACGCACCTCCAAGTTGTGAGCACGCTCGACCGCGCCCTCGAGGCCGTCGAATCCGGGGCCTCGTCGCCCCACGCTGGCTAAGGCGATTCTAAATCATGATTTGAGAATGGCTTGGACGCCCGAGCGTCACGGTTTTCCGCGCCGACCCGTCTTACCTGCGCTAACAACACGCTAGAAATTGTGAAATTGATGCGAAGGAGTGCTAGTAAATTGTTACGGCTTCGTTATGATCTCATGTGTGGGCCGTGCCGATGGAACCGGCCAGGCCACGGGAAAGCCCCCCTGGGGCCTTTGGGAGAGAGATCCGATGCCCGAATTCGCAACGCGGTCACGGCCATGGACGCCGGCCCTCGCACTCACCGCCCTGGCGTCCGCGGGCGCGGCCCACGGGGTCACCATCGACTTCGAAACCGACGCCTTCGGCGACGCCCTGGTCAACGGACAGGTCATCGACCCGTTCTATGACCCGAATTTTG
>JBCCXV010000344.1:0-2918 GCA_039191195.1 Planctomycetota bacterium | reverse complement strand
GGGCATCGCGCTGAACAACGCCATCGCTTGCCTGGAGGCCCTGGTCGGCCACCGCTCCGACTTCATCCGCACGCCGAAGTACAACCGCACCGAGGCGGCGCCCCGGGCCACGTCCGCGGTCGCCGAGGCTTCGCCCGGGGGAGCCGGACTTCCGGGGGGTCCTGGGGGGCTGGCGCGGCTGATCCCGGTGCCGTCGCTCAAGCGTTGGGTCGTGCTGGTGGAGATCGCTTTGGGCGTGTACTTGCTCTGGTGCATCGTCCAGGCCTGGGGCGACGTGCGTACGGCCCTGAGCCTGCCGTTCTTGTTCATCTTCGCCGCCGGCTACCTGTACGTCGGCCTGTCGAGCGCCTGGCTATCGGTCCGGTGCTGGATGGAGTCACGCGAGATCGCCGCCACGCCCGAGGCGGCCTGACGTGGCCGCGTGTCGCTTCGGCGCCGGGCGACCGAAGCCCGCATCTTGGTGGAAGCTCGCCGCGCGAACCTTCGCAGCGGTGTTGCTCTGCGGGCTGACCGTCTCGTCGGCCGCGGACGACCCGCCGCGGTCGTTCCTCGACGCGCTGCGGAATCAGAGTCAATCCGAGCCCGAGCAGACCGAGCCGGTTACGTCGCCCGAAGCGCAACCCGAGGCCGAGCCGCAGGGGGAACCTCGGGGCGAACCGCAGGCCGATCCCGAGTCGGATCCCGCGACAGCACCCGAGCAACAGGCCGACCCGGCAAGCGGTCCTGAAGCCGATCCGCCAACAGATCCGGAGCCTGCGACGGCGCCGGAGTCCGCGGCCGACCCACACCCGTCGTGGTCACCCCCCGCGGTCTACTTCACCTACGACAAGAACCCCGCGTCGCGCCTCATTGTCCACTGGCACAGCCGTCCGGGCGAGCCGACCACGTCGAAGCTCTGGTACCGGCAAGAGAGCGCAGGGGAGGGTGACTGGCTCGAAGCCACCGGCGCTTCCGTCCCCATGCCCGGCGGGCAGCGGCTGGTCCACACGGCGATCGTCCACAGCCTCACGCCCGACACGCGCTACGAGTTCAAGTTCAGCCCCGGCGGTGATCCGCGCGTCGTCCGCACCCTGCCGGTCAACGGGAACCAGCGGCCGATCAAGTTCATCGACGCCGGCGACATCTACCGCGACGCCGACCTCATGCGGCTGGCCCACCGCGAGGCCGCCTCGCACCACCCCGACTTCATGGTCCTGGGCGGCGACATCGCCGGCGCCAACGGCGAGCCGGAGAACTTCGCCCGTTGGGAAGAGTTCCTCGACATCTACACCCAAGAGATGGTCACGCCCGACGGGCGGTCGGTCCCGCTCGTCGCCGTGATCGGCAACCACGAGGTGTCCGACGGCGGCCACGGCAAGACCAAGGACCACGCGCCGTTCTTCTACTGCCTGTTCGCCTACCCGGGCGAGCGCGGGTACGGCGTGATCCACCTTAGCGACTACCTATCGCTCTGGACCCTCGACTCGGGCCACACCAACGACGTCGACGGCCCGCAGCAAGACTGGCTGCGCGACACCATGTCGAAGCGCGCCGGCACGACCCACAAGATGGCGTCGTACCACGTGCACATGTACCCGGCCGAGCGCACGTTCAGCGTGGGCAAGTCGGCCGAGGTGCGTCACGCCTGGTCGCCGATCTTCGACGAGTTCGGCCTCGACTTCGGCTTCGAGCACAACGAGAACACCTACAAGCGCACCTTCCCCATCAAGGACGGCGAGGTCGCCCCCACCGGCACGATCTACGTCGGCAACGGCGGGTACTCCGAGATCCGATCGAAGATGCCCGACCCGCCGGGCGGGTGGCTCGGCGGCGGGCGCTGGTACCTCGCGGCGTCGGGCTACTCGAACCACTTCCTGCTGGTGACGCTCGACGGGCCCAAGCGGACGGTGCAGGCCATCACCCCGGCCGGCCACGTGCTCGATTCGGTCGCGACGATCGAAGGCATGGAGGCGCCGATCCTGCTGCACCCGCGGTGGTTCTCGCTGGCCCGGGTGTTCCAAGTGGCGCTGGCGATCGTGCTGCCGGCGGTCGCGTTCGTGCTGTGGCTCAAGCTCCGGCCGCGGGCGGGCAAGTCGGCCGACCTGCGCGACACCCGCACGCCGGAAGAGAAGACCGCCGACTTCATCCGGCAGGTGCTCGATGAGGCACGGATCGAAGACGCCCGGACGCTCGGGGCGCCACCCAAGCCGTCCCGCTAATCGGTCAAACACCCATCGCGGCGTCGACCCGAGCCCGCAGCTGCGCCAGCGCCGGCTCGGGCATCGCGGGGGCGAGTTCCAGCCCCGCGGGCAGCGCGTCGGCCTCAGCCAGTTCGACCCAGCTGCGGCAGCCGTCGTACTCGTGCGTGCGCTGGATCGCTTTCGCCTTGCGCAACCGCCAAGCCCGCAGCAGCATCAACCACACCGGGCGGTCGGGCTTGTAGTGGAACCGCATGTCGAGGTAGGGCGCTTCCCAGGGCAGCACGTCGCCGAGCGCTTCGAGCGCCCCGCGCGACGGGACCTTCCACACCGCCGCGACCTCGGCCGCCACAGCCAGTTCGACGACGCCGGACTCGGCGGCGCGCTCGGCGTGGGCGTCGATGTCGTCGGCGCTGCGGCCGTCGAGCCAAGCGGGTTTGACCCAGTCGGGCTTCTGGTGCTCGACGTTGGGGAACAGCGCGAACCGGTCGAACTCGGCGCGGAAGCGGCCCGGGCCCTCGTCTTCGTGCACGCCGCCTTTACGCACCAGCAGGCCGAGCCGCCCCGCCGCAAGCCAGTCGCAGACCAGCGCCCACTCTTTGAGGGCGACGCCCAGGGGCTCGGCGAGCCGGCCGTCCTGCACCAGCGGGGTCTCAGGCATATACCCGCTTACATCCGCTCGAGGGTTTGGATGCCGAGGAGGCCTAGCCCGCGGCCCAGGACCTCGGCGGTGAGCTTGGC
>JBCCXV010000343.1:0-2926 GCA_039191195.1 Planctomycetota bacterium | reverse complement strand
GCGATGGCGAGCTGGTGGAGGACGTCCTGGACGCTGCGGGCGGTGCCGACGATGAGCGCAGTGGGGGCGGGGGGCGTCATGTTGCGGTTATCGGCCGGGGCCGACCGATCGCTATACCGGCGGGGCGCCGGGGCCAAGCCCGGGGGGCTGGATCGTCGATATTGGGGGTACCGCCCTGCCCCCCTGCTTGGAGAGGCCCGTCATGCCGGAATCCCCGACCCCCGCGAGCGACTCGGTGCTGCGTTTTGGCCAGAGCCCGGAGCACCCGGAGCTGCGCGGCGAGCCGCGGCTGTCGCTGCCGTTCATGTACTGCGAGCTTCGGGCCCGGACGGGCACGCAGGGCGCGTATGACATGGAGGGTCACATCTACGACCTGTCGCTGTCGGGCTTGCGGTTCGAGCTGGATGACGCGTTGCCGACGGGGGCTCGGCTGGAGCTGCGGCTGAGCCTGCCGGGCCCGGAGCCGATTGTCGTGAAGGCGTCGGCCAACGTGGTTCGCCTGGTGGACGAGGACGACGAGCCCGGGCCGGTGCGGATGGGCGCGTCGTTCGTGGCGTTCCGCACGCCGATGGATCGGGAGCGGCTGGAGGGGTACTTGGCGCCGCGGCTGGGTCTGTCCACGAAGTCGGAAGACGCGGATCAGGACGGTCGTCGCGCGGCGTAAGCGCCGCGCCCCCGGAAACGGGACCCAAGGCCAACTCAACGCGTGGCCTAATCAGACAGGTTGAAAAAGCGTTTGGCGTTGTTGTCGCAAGCGGCCTTGAAGTCGCGGGCGGGCATGCCGCGCCGGTTGGCGAGGAAGTCGCCGACGACGGCCGAGTAGCGGGGCTCGTTGGGGCGGACCTTGCGGTGCGGCGCGGGGGTGAGGTAGGGCGCATCGGTTTCGAGCATGAGGCGGTCGAGGGGGACGCGGTCGGAGGCGTCGGCGAGGTCGCGTGCGCTGTTGAAGGTGACGATGCCGGTGAAGGAGACCATGGCGCCGAAGTCGAGGATGGCGTCGAGTTCGTGCGCGGCGCCGGTGAAGCAGTGGAAGACGAAGCGGTCACCGGGCAGGCCCGAGGCGCGGAGTACGGCGAGGGTGTCGTCGGTCGCCTCGCGGTTGTGGATGATGACCGGGAAATGTTGAAAGGCTTCTTCGGCGGCGACGGCGAGCTGGGCCTCGAAGGCGGGGCGTTGCAGATCGATCGGCGGGTCGGGGTAGTGCTTGTCGAGCCCGCACTCGCCGATGGCGACGCAGCGGGGCCGGCGGAGCAGCGCGCGGAGCTCGTGCTGGAGCTGGTCTAGGTTCTCGGCTTCTTGGGAGTGACCGGGGTGCAGGCCGGCGGTCCACCAGAGGTGGCGCTCGGCGGTGGTTTGGTGCTCGGCGATCTCGGCGGCGTGGGCGGCGTCTTGGGGTGAAGTGCCGACCGAGATCATGCCGTGCACGCCGTCTTGGGCGGCGCCGGCGAAGACGTCGTCGAGGCGGTCGACCAGGCCGGGGTAGGTGAGGTGGCAGTGGGTGTCGATCACGCCTGGCCCCCCGGAAGCGTTGCGCCCGGCGGTGTCGCGGCGGACGCTCTCGTGGGCTCGTTTGTGAGTTCGACTTCGGCGGAAACGGGCTCGAAGCACGCGGCCATCGAGCAGGGCGAGGCGGTAACACGCACCCCCCCGGAATCGCCCCCGCCCCCGGAATTGCGGCCGGAATCGCCTTCGCCTCCGGGAGCGCCACGCGAATCCCAAATCGCGAGGGTGATCGTCCCGCGATGGCCGTGGGTTTCTGCGGTCACGGGCTGCGCTGGGGGGAGGTGGTCGGTGAGGTCGCGCGGGTTGTCGCCCAGGAGTTCGAGGCGGAGGCCGGTGGCGTAGAGGTCGGGGCGGATGTCGATTCGGAGGGTCCAGCCCGTGGACTTGTTCTGGCCGGTTTGAGAATTCGGCTGCGCATGGAGGCGGAGCGGCGGGCCGTTGAGGCGGGCGAGCGCGGCGGCGGCGTGCATGCCGTGTGCGTAGGCGAGTGAGGCCTGCTGGGCTTCTTGTGCCGTGGCGGCTACAGCGGACTCAAGGGCTCGGTTCCACCGCGGGTCGGCGGAGGCGCCGTAGAGGTCGTGGAGGGCCCAGGCGATGGAGGCGGAGCCGGAGGGGCAGGCGCCGTCGTGGAGGGAGCGGGGGCGGACGGGGAGTGCGTCGGGGGCGTCGAGGGCGGCGGCGGCGGTGTCGAAGTAGCGGTGCTGGTCGTCGGCGAAGTCTCGCTGGGTTCGGGTGGCGATGCGGGCGGCGGCGTCGAGGTACTTGCCGTCACCCCGGCCGGCGAGGTGGAGTGTGGCGAAGGCGCGGAGGAGGTGGGCGTGGTCTTCGAGGGCGGCGGGGAGGGCGTCGACGACGCCGTGTCGCATGGCGCGGAAGACGCCGCCGTCGTCTTGGACGAGGTGGTGGAGGACGGCGTCGGCGGCTTGCTGAGCGAGGTCGAGCCAGTCGGGCTGTTGGCAGGCCTGGGCGGCGTGGACGAGGCCGCTGATGGCCATGCCGTTCCAGGCGGCGAGGACCTTGTCGTCGGTGATGGGCGGCTTGCGCTGGGTGCGGGCGCGTAGCAGCGCGTCGATGACGTGCTGGAGCTTCGCCTTGGCCTGGGCGGGGTTGTCGGCCAAGCCGAGTCGTGCGGCCCACTGGTCGGGGGTTATCGCGAGGAACAGGACGTTCTTAGGTTTGGCGCCGGGGACGTGGGGGTCGGTGAAGTTAGGTCCGCGGCTGAGGCCGAAGAGCTCGAGGACGGGCTCGATGAGGTCGGGCGTGTCGGCGAGGGCCGCGCGGACTTCGTCTGGGGTCCAGAGGTAGTTGCCGCCTTCGTGGCCGTCGACCTCGGCGTCTTGGGCAGAGAAGAAGGCGCCGGTGTCGTCGCGCATTTCGCGTTGGAGGTAGTGGACGGTGGCGGCGAGGGTTTGGCGCCAGAGCG
>JBCCXV010000342.1:0-2928 GCA_039191195.1 Planctomycetota bacterium | reverse complement strand
TGCTCGAAGCGCTGGAGCCGGGGTCTTTCACGTTCGCCGGTGATCTCGCGGCGGACCAAGACCGCTTCCACCGGTTGCTTGGGTTCAGCTTCGTGACGCTGACGACGCTGGGCTACGGGAACGTGGCGCCGGCGACGGCCCGGGCCGACGCGCTGGCGACGCTCCAGGCCGTAGTCGGCCAGGGTTACGTGGCGATCGTGATCGCGCGGCTGGTGGCGATGCAGATCACCCAGGCGCAGCAGGAGCGGTCCGAGCAGTCGTAGCGCAGACCTGTTGCGGCCGGCGTGAGCGGCCCGGCTTACACTCGCGGCCGGATGCCCACCGCGAAGAAGAGCCAGAGCCCGGCGCCGCGCAAGGCCGCCTCCGCGAAAGGTGGCGGGTTGACGTACGCCGGCTCCGGCGTGTCGATCGAGGCCGGGGACGAGTCGGCCCGGCGGGTCTACGGGCACCTGCGGCGGACCTACGGCCCGCGCGTGCTGGGCAACGACGGCGCCTTCGCCGGCATGCTGCGGCTCGACTACAACGAGCGGCTGTTCCAACGCAACTACCGCGACCCGGTGCTGGTGGCTTGCACCGACGGCGTGGGCACGAAGGTCATGCTGGCGTCGCAGCTGCGGAAGCTCGACACGATCGGCGTCGACTGCGTGGCGATGAACGTGAACGACCTGATCGTGCAGGGCGCCGAGCCGCTGATGTTCCTCGACTACCTCGGGGTGAACCGGGTGGTCCCGGGTGAGATCGAGCGGCTGGTCAAGGGCGTCGCCGACGGCTGTCAGCAGGCCGGTTGCGCGCTGCTGGGCGGGGAGACGTCGGAGATGCCCGACGTGTACGACCCGGGCGAGTTCGACCTGGCGGGCTTCTCGGTGGGCGTGGTGGAGCTGTCGCGGGCGATCACGAACGACCGGGCCGAACCGGGCGACGTGGTGTTGGGGCTGGCCAGCAGCGGCGTCCACAGCAACGGGTACTCGCTGGTGCGTGCGATCGTGAAGCGCGCACGGCTGAAGCTCGACAAGTGCTACCCCGAGGCGCTCGACGAAGGGGACCCGCCGGATATGACGCTGGGCGAGGTGCTGCTGCGGCCGACGCGGATCTACGTCCGGCCGGTGATCGACGCCGTGCGGAGCTACCGGGTCAAGCGCCCGATCGTGGGCATGGCGAACATCACCGGCGGGGGCGTCGCGGGCAACCTGAACCGGGCCCTGCCGAAGGATGTTGACGCGCACATCGACCCGGGTTCGTGGGAGCGGCCGGCGGTGTTCGGGTTCTTGCAAGCGCAAGGCGGCGTGGCCGAGGCGGAGATGCGCAAGACCTTCAACCTGGGCGTGGGCTACGTGCTGATCGTCCGGCCGTACTTCGCGGAAGCGGTGGCGCACCGGCTCAAGCGCGCGGGGGAGCGCGTGTTCGTGATGGGCGAGGTGCGGCCCGGCACGGGCGTGGTGAAGTTCAAGAAGAGCCGGCGCTGATCGGCTTGGTCGAGCGTGCGAGCCGGGCCAGGCGTGCGATGGTGGAGCGCGGCGCTTCGGCGGGCTTGGGCGACTCGATGCGCGGGCGGACGGGCTTGGGGGCGCTCACCGGCTTGGGCGGGGGGCGCTTGGGGGGCGGCGGGAGCACCGGGGCACCGGAGACGGCGGCGGCGACGCCGGCCTTGCGCGGCCGCAGGCGGTTGCCGGCCGGGCGGAGGGGCCCGTCGCGCTGGACCTGGGGTCCGAGGTCGACGCGGCCGCGGAGGGTGGCGCCGGCGGCGACGGAGAGTGCGCGGGCGCGGACCTGCCCGGAGGTGAGGGAGCCGGGGGCCAGCGTGGCGTTGCCGAGGACTTGGAGGGTGCCGTCGAACCGGCCCTGGCTGGTCATGGAGCCGCAGGTGAGCCGGCCGACCATTTCGGCGTGGTCGACGAGGGTGACGCGTCCCATGGTGCTGAGTTCGCCCTCGACGCGGCCTTGGAGGTCCATGTCTTCGAACGACAGCGGGCGCGTGCAGCCGGGGCAGCGCACGGAGACGGCCTTGCGGGAGAGCGTGAACGAGGCGCCGCAGTAGGGGCAGGCGTGTTGGCGCGCGTCGGCGGGCTTGGGGCCTTGGGGCTTCCAACTGGTGAGCGGGGGCTTGAGGGCCACGGGGACGCCCTCCGGGTGAGCGCAGGAAACGCGGCCGCCCGGCGTTGACCGAGCGGCGCGTGGTGTTTGGCTGTGCGGTGGGCCCGTGCCTTAGGCGGCGCGGGGCGTCACGCTCTGCTGGGCCGAGAGCACCTTGGCCCGGCGGCGTGCGAGGACTTCCTGCACGGTCTGGGGCATGGTGTGGACCGGCTGGCCGGCGGCCTGGGCCGCGGCGGCGGCTTCGTAGGCGGCGACCTCGTCGACGTCGGCCGTGATCTCGGCCTGGGGCGCGAAGGTCGGCTGGGCCGGCGCCGGTTGGTTGATCATGGCGGCGGCTTCGCCGAGGGCTTCGGTCGCGGCCTGGATGGCCTTGGGACCGATGCAGACGTCGCCCTGGAAGACGGCGCCGTCGACGACGTGCAGCCGGGCCGTGTAGAGCTGGCCGGTGAGCGTGGCGCCCGGCAGCAGTTCGCAGGCCTGTTCGGCAACGACGTCGGCCTCGGCCTGGCCGGCGAGGCGCAGCGTGCCGGCGATGATCGTGCCCTTGATCGAGGCCGAGTCGGTGAGTTCGAGGGTGCCGCTGACGCGCAGCGTTCCCTGGAACGAGCCCATGATCACGGCGTCGTTGTCGAGCGACAGCTCACCGCTGATCTTGCAGTCCGGCCCGAGGACCGTTTTGTTACGCGTGGTATCCGCCATCTCCGAATGCTCCCGTCAGCAGGAAAGTCGACCGCCCGCGGCCGACGCGTGGTTTGCATCGGCGATCCGTCGCGACCGCGCCAGCCGGAACCCGGGCCGGCCTTGCGGGAGGGGTATGGCGGTTTTTTCGGACCCGCG
>JBCCXV010000341.1:0-2932 GCA_039191195.1 Planctomycetota bacterium | reverse complement strand
GAGCTGCCGGAAGCGCTTGCCAAGCCGGCTTAGCATCGCAGCGTGGATGCCACCGCCCAAGCTTCTGCCGACACGTTGGTGCAAGGCCCCGCGTGGTCCGCCGGCTTCCCCGGTCCGGGCGACAAGTGCGATGGCTGCGGGTATCCGCTGCGGGGGCTCGTGTTGTCGGCCGACTGTCCGGAGTGCGGGCGGGCGGTGGCGCGGTCGAACCCCGCGGCGCGGCGGGGCTGGGCGTGGCAGCGCCGGCCGTCTCCCGGGAGTTTCTTCGCCACGGCCTGGAGCCTGGTGACCGGGCCCCGGCGGGCGGCCGAGACGGTGCGGGTCGAGGGATCGCTGGGCCCGGCGATGCTGTTCGCCGTGGTGAGCCTGACCGGGGTGTGGGCGGCCGCGTCGGTGGCGGGGTGGTCGGCGGTGGCGGTCGTGGACCGGGCGATGGGCGCCGGGGGGTCGGCCGAGTGGCTGGCGCCGGCCGTGGCGGGCGTCGTGATGGCGCACCTCGGAGCGGCGATGGCCCTGATCGAAGCGGGTGGGCTGACGTTCCTGGGTGGTCGGCGGGGCTGGACGCTGCGTTTCGCCGGCAACCTCCGGCTGTGCGCCTATGCGACGATCGGCTGGCTGCCGGGCGCGGTGGTGATGTCGTCGGCGGTGCTGGGCGCTTGGGCGTGGTACGACGCGGCAACGCCGGCCCAGTATCAGGCCGTCGTGGGCAGGCTGCCGGCGTGGCTCAACCTGCCCGCGGTGGTGGCCGTGGCGGGGCTGATCCTGCTGATGGTCTGCAGCCTCGGTTTTGAGGTCATCGCGGCCCGTTTGGCCCAGGCCTGCCGGTTTGCGCGGCGGGGCCGGGTGGATCAAAGCGAGGGTTCGGGGCCCGGAGGCGGCGGTCTTGAACGGTTTGAGTCGGGCTCCCCAGACGCCTAGACTGACGTTGCCCGGCGAAGACGCCGCGTGGGCGCCGGCCCAGATCCCGGCCCGTTGGGACTGCTAACCGGCGGTAAATCAATCACTTGGCACCGCATCAGCCGGAGAACTCCGGCCGTCGCGGCGTGCGGGGAGACGGCCTCCCCCGCTGCGTAACCGATCCCAGACCGACCGCGACCCCGAGCAACCCTCCCCGAAGACCCCCCCTCACCCGGCGACCGGACCCGCACGCGACGCCCCCGGCTCGCGTTTCCCGAAGCCCGCTTGGTGAGCCCCGATGTGGGCGCCTCAGCTGAGCCGCCCCGCGGACCCCCGCTCGAGCCCGTTGCGATCGCCCCGTTCGGCTGATCCTGTGCCCCTGCCCGGCCGCGGCCGGGAGAAACGGGGTTTGACATGACCGAGGTGTTTGCCGCGCTCGCCGGTTTGGCCGTGGGCGTCGGCTTGACGTTTGTTTTCCTGAAGATGGCCGGCGGGCAGGCCCTGCGCGCGGCGCGGGCCGAGGCCGACGCCATTGTGAGCAAGGCCAAGTCCGAGGGCGAGACGGTCGCCAAGCAGGTCGAACTCGACGCGCGCAACGCCCAGGCCGAGCGGCGTGAAGCGCTCGAGAAGGAGCTCTCGAAGGAGCGCGACGAGATCGACGAGCAGCGTCGGGCCGTCGCCAAGCGCGAGGACACCTTCGAGCGGAAGCTCGACATGCTGGCGATGAAGGAGAAGACGGCGTCCGAGGCCGTCGAGCAGGCCAAGCGCGAGCAGCAGGAGATCGCCGGCAAGCGGGAAGAGCTCGACGGTCTGATCGCCAAGCGGAAGCAGGCGCTGGAAGACTTCGAGGAAGAGAAGCGTCAGGAGCTGTCGCGCATCGCCCACCTGCCCGAGGAAGAGGCCAAACGGCAGATGCTGGAGATCCTCGAGAGCCAGTGCCGTCAGGAATCGGGCAAGCTGATCCAGAAGATCCGGACCGAGGCCGAGGAAGAGGCCCGGGACGAGTCGCTGAAGATCACCCTAGCGGCGCTGCAACGGTACGCCGGCGAGCACACGGCCGTGAGCGTGACCAACTCGGTGCCGCTGCCGAGCGACGAGCTCAAGGGCCGGATCATCGGGCGCGAAGGCCGGAACATCCGGGCGTTCGAGACGGCCACGGGCGTGGACGTGGTGGTGGACGACACGCCGGGCTCGGTGACGGTGTCGTGCTTCGACCCGGTTCGCCGGGCGATGGCCGCCGAGGCGTTGCGGACGCTGCTGGAAGACGGTCGGATCCATCCTGCGCGGATCGAGGAGGTCGCCGAAGAATCCAAGGCCGAGTTCGAGAAGCGCGTACAGAAGTTCGGGAAGGACGCCGCACTCGAGGTGCACCTCAACGACCTGCACCCCCGGATCGTCGAGATGATGGGGCGGTTGCAGTACCGCACGTCGTACGGCCAGAACATCCTGCGGCACAGCGTGGAGGTCGCGTTCCTATGCCAGGTGATCGCCGACGAACTCGGGCTCGACGGCGCCCTGGCCCGACGGTGCGGCTACCTGCACGACATCGGCAAGGCCATGGACCACGAGATCGAAGGCGGCCACCCGGCGATCGGGGCCGACTTTGTGAAGAAGTTCGGCGAGGGCAAGGCCGTGCTGAACGCCGTGGCCGGCCACCACAACGACATCCCCTCGACCACGCCGTACACCCCGATCGTGATGGCGGCGGACGCGATCTCCGGCGCCCGGCCGGGCGCCCGCCGCGAGACGCTGGAGAAGTACATCAAACGGCTCAACCAGCTCGAGGAAATCGCCGGCCACATGAAGGGCGTGCGCGAGGCCTTCGCGATCCAGGCCGGCCGTGAGGTGCGGGTGATCGTCGACCCCGACGCCGTGGGGGACGCCGAGTGCGAATACGTCGCCCGCGACATCGCCAAGAAGGTGAGCGAAGAGGTGACGTTCCCCGGCGAGATCAAGGTGACGGTGCTGCGCGAGATGCGGACCGTCGACTACGCGCGGTAGTCCGGCGGTAGGATCCGCGCGTGGCAAAGGCTTC
>JBCCXV010000340.1:0-2939 GCA_039191195.1 Planctomycetota bacterium | reverse complement strand
GTCTGCTCCTACGGCTACTTCCTGCTGGCGCCCAACACCTGGGACCCCGACGCCCAAGCGTTGACGCGCGTGTTCGCCGGCCCCCGCGGCCGTCCCTTCGAGGTGCGTGTCCATCAGGTTCGTCCAGGCGCGTTGCGCCCGCCGTCGGCGGGGCGCCTCGCGCTGACCTGCTCAAAGAAGCTGGAGCATTCCGAGGCGCAAGCCGTGCGTGCGGCGCTCCGCCGCGTGTTACGCCTCCACGAAGACCCCGCCGCTTGGTGGAAGGCCTGCCCCGGGGCCCGCAAGCGGCGCTTCGGCCGGATGTTCCGCTCGCCGACGTTCTTCGAAGACTTGGTCAAGACCATCACCGGCCAGAACGTGAGCTGGCCCAACACCATCCGCATGAATTCCCTGCTGTGCGAGAAGGTCGGGCGTGGCGCCTTCCCGTCGCCCAAGCAGGTCGTGGCGTTCGGCGCCGATCGTCTCAAGGCCGAGTGCAAGGTCGGCTACCGGGCCCCGCGCATCGCCGAGGTCGCCCGCCGGGTCGACGACGGCGAACTCGACCCCGATTGGTTCGACTCGCCAAGCCGTAACTCGACCGAGGTGTACGAAGCCCTGCTCGCCCTGCCCGGCATCGGGCCCTACGGCGCCGCGAACGTCTGCACGTTGCTGGGCCACTACGACCGCATCCCCATCGACACCGAAACCTACCGCCACATGGTCCAGCACTACGGTTGGGCCCGCCCGGGCGACGACGCGGCCCCGGCCAAGGCAGACCTCGACCGGGCTATCGAGGCCCACTACGCCCTCGCGGCGCCCTACCAGTTCAAGCAGTACTGGTTTGAGTTGTGGCGCGACTACGAGCGCCGTCGCGGCCCGGCGTGGCGGTGGCGGCCCAAGACCGTCGGCCCCACGTTCACCGCGTCGCAGCTGCAACCGGGGTAGGCTCCGCCCATGCGAGGGATCGCCGCCTTGAGCCTGGGTGTGTGGGCGACGCTGACGGGCGCCGGGTGCGTGCAGCGCACCATCACGGTGACCTCGGAGCCGCCGGGCGCGCTGGTCTCGCTCAACGACGTCGAGGTCGGGCGCACGCCCGTCACGACCGACTTCCTCTTCTACGGCGTGTACGACGTGCGGCTCACGCTCGACGGCTACACCCCGCTGCGTACCCAAGCCGAGGCCGAGGCGCCCTGGTGGGACTACCCCGGCCCCGACCTCTTCGCCGAGGCCGTGCCGGGCCTCAAGTCCGAGGTCGCCTGGCACTTCGAGCTCGAGCCGCGCGAGCCGCTGGGCCCGGGCGGGCCCGACGGCCTGCTGCAGCGGGCCGCACGCGTCCAAGGGGGCTGGTCGGACGACGGCGCCTATCAGCCGCCTGTCCCCGAGACCGCGCCCGAGCCCGCCGAAGACACCGACCAGCCGTGAACGCCCGCGCCGCGCTACGCCCGTCGTCGCTCGACCTCAACCCACAGCACGGGCTGACCGTGCGCTGGTCCGACGGCCGCATCTCCATCTACCCCGTGGCCTACCTCCGGCGGCTCTCGCCCTCAGCCGAAACCCGCGGCCAGCGCGAGGCCGAGGCCGCCAACCCGCTGCTCGTGCTCAAGTCAGCGCCCGTACCGGCGGAAGACCTCCGGGCCGAGTCGGCCGAACTCGTCGGCAACTACGCCTTGCGGATCCGCTTCTCCGACGGGCACGACACCGGCCTGTACGCCTGGGACTATCTTCGGCAGATCGATCCGAACCAGCCCGACGCGCCCCACACTCCGCCCACCACCCCGCAGGCCCCGACGGCCGCCGACGTCGAGCCGCCCGGCCAAGCGTGAGCACGCCAACCCCGAGGACACCGCCATGGCCCGCGCGCGATTGCGAACCCCGCTGCTCTCGACTTGCGTGTTCAGTCTTGCGGCCACGTCCACGTCCACGTCCGCTCAAACCGGCGGTCGGGAAGACGAGGTCGCGGCGCTGCGGGCCGAGGTGGCCGAGCTGCGCTCCGAGCTCGCGCAGTGGAAGCGCGACGACCAGGCCCGCGCCATGGACGACGCCCGGGCCGAGCAGGTCCGCGCGATCGCCCGCGAGGTCGTCGCCGACGCCGAGCGCCGCCAGCAAGAGATGCAGGACCTGCTGACCGCGGGCTACGACGGCAACTTCTTCCTGGCGAGCGAATCCGGCGACTTCCGGCTCAACATCTTCGGCCGGGTTCAGTTCCAGGGCATCCTGAACCTGCAGGACGATCCGCCCGGCGACGACACCGAGTCGGGCTTCCAACTGCGGCGCGTGCAACTCGGTGTGAAGGGCCACGTCTTCGACCCGCGCCTCCGATACGTCGTGGTCTTGCAGGCCGAAGACGACGACGGCGCCCGTTTCTTCTTGTCCGACGCGTACCTGACCTACGGCTTGGCCGAGGGCCACGCGATCCAGGTCGGCGAGTTCCGTCTGCCGTTCCTGCGTGAGGAACTCAACTCTTCGGCCCGGGCCCTGGCCGCCGACCGGTCGGTGTTCAACGAGGCGTTCACCCTCGACCGCAGCCGTGCGGTGCAGGTTGCCCGGCAGGGCGACAGCGCGTTGCGCTGGGCCCTGGCCGTGAGCGACGGCGCCGACAGCGAGGGCACGGGTTTCGACGAAGACGCCAGCGACTTCGCCGTCACCGGGCGTGTCGACTACAAGGTCGCCGGCGACTGGGCCCAGGTGCGCGACTTCTTCTCCTGGGAGGGCGAGGAGCTCGCGGTGTTCCTCGGCGCCGCCGGCCACGCAGAGTGGGGCGAGACCGGCGAAGACACCGTCAACGGCGACGCCTACACCTGGACCGCCGACACCCTGATCGAACGGGGGGGCGGCACGCTGCAGGCCGCGGTCGCCGGGCTCCACACCGACCCCGACGCCGGCCCGGGGCTCGACCACTACGGCTTCATCGTCCAGGGCGGGTACTTCGTCGTGCCCGACACCTGGCACGTCTTCGGCGG
>JBCCXV010000339.1:0-2947 GCA_039191195.1 Planctomycetota bacterium | reverse complement strand
GCCCGGGCCCAGCCGTCGTTGCCCAGCGAGCGCAGCTTCTCGTCCAAGGCCTCGGCGATCGCCGGCAGGTAACGCACGTCGTTCGCCGCGTAGTGCAACTGGACGTCGGACAACGGCCGACGGTCCCACTTGCTGAACTTGAGCCCCTTGCCGAGTTCGACGCCCAACAGCTGCTCGGCTAGCGCCGCCAGGCTCACCGGGTAGGCGAAGCCGGCGAAGGCCGCGGCGACCTGCGTGTCGACCACCGCCGCCGGCGCCTGGCCGGTCAGCCGCACGGCCGGCTCGAGGTCTTGCGCCCCGGCGTGCACGATCTTCCGCACCGACGGGTCCACGATCAACCGCCAGAACGGCTCGAGATCGAGCCCGGCCAGCGCGTCGATCACCTCCACCTGATCCACCGTCGCCGCTTGCACCACGCAGATCCGCGGGTGGTACGACTCTTCCCCGATGAACTCGGTGTCGAAGCCGAAGACCCCCGCCTCGCGCAGCGTGTACAGCGCCGGGCCCAGCCGGTCGGGGCTGTCGATCAACTCCGGCTCGTTCTCGGGCGCCAGCTCGTGCCGGGGGTACTCCGGAACGCCGTGCTTGGCCAGCTCGGCGTGGGCCGCGTCGTCCTGCGCCCGCCGATGCTGGGCCCGGTACGGGCGCCACTCGAACGACGCCGGCTCGGAAGAGGGTTGCGATTCGGTCTCGGGCGCCATGCGGGGTCGTCGCGGGAATGGGCTACAGGGTTCGCCAAACAGCCGGCTAGAAGCAGCCACAGAAATCACGTTCACCGGGACGGCCCCCTCGCGCCGTGCCGCCACCGGAGACCCAAGAGTACCGCCTGACCGGGTCGCCGGCGCGACGTTTCCGCGAGATGGGCGTGCGTAGCGCGTTACAGGGGCCTCTGCGGGTCAGCCGAGCGCCTGCCGGTGAACGAGGATCAGGCCCGCCCAGAGCCAGATCACGCCGTCGGGCGCCCAGGCGAAAAAGGCGGGGCCCCGGCGGGTCGAGGCCGCCGCGACCAACGCCGCCCCGGCCGCGCAGGCCGCCCACGCCGGCCACGCCCCCGCCGGGCCGTGCCGCATCCCCGCCACCGCCGCCGACGCCGCGAGGAGCACCGCGCACGCCCACCGCAGCCAACTTTCGCCCCACCGTTGGGCCGGGGTGATTACGCCGAACGACTGGTCGGCGGCCAGGTCGCGCAGGTCGATGGGCAGGGTCAGGGCCAGGATGAACAGGCCTCGCTCGATCGCCGCCCAGGCCGCAACCCCCGGGTCTTGGCCGGTGTCGAGGCTCGGCGCCGCGGCCGTCGCCAGGGCCCAGGCGACCGCCACAAGCAAGCCCTTGGCGTACGGGGCCTCGGCGAGCCGCCGCCAGCGCCCGCCCCAGCGCACCGCCGGCAGGCAGTACAGCAGGCTCACCCCGGCCACGCCCAGCAGCGCCGCCCGGGCCGGGCCCGATGACAGCGCGATGCCCACCACCGACCCTGCGGCCCAGACGACGGCCCAGGCCCAGAGCAGCCCGGCCCGCCGCGCAAACATCGCGCCCCGCTGCGGCTCGTCCGACGGCGTCCCGGCCAGCCGGTCCAGGGTGTACACGCAACCCGCGCCGCACCCCGCCGCCACGGTGGGGCCCCACGCCCAACCGCCGGGAGCCAGCCCCTCCCACGCCGAGGCCGCGGTGATCGCCGCCGCCGCCCCGGCTACGTACAGATTGCTGTGGACGATCGCGGCGCGCAGGGCCATCGGCGGACGAGTTTACGGCTGCAACCGGGCCCATACGGGCCTGGGGCGCTCTAAACTGCCCGGCCCGGCCGAGGGCGCTCGACAACGCCCGACCACGCCGGCACGCACCGGGCCCGCGCCGCCATCCCACCCTGGGCGCGACCCTCCGAAAGGAGCCAGAACGTGACCACCCCCGTCAAAGTCGCCGTCACCGGGGCCGCCGGCCAGATCGGCTATGCCCTGCTGTTCCGCATCGCCTCCGGCCAGATGTTCGGGCCCGACACCCCGGTCCAGCTCAACCTCATCGAGATCCCCGTCGACAAGGCCATGCAAGCGCTCAACGGCGTGGCTATGGAGCTCGACGACTGCGCCTTCCCTCTGCTGACGAAGATGGTGCTCACCAGCGACCCGGCCGAAGGCTTCGACGGCGTCAACTGGGCGCTGCTGGTCGGCTCCAAACCGCGCGGTCCGGGGATGGAACGCGCTGATCTTCTCAAGGACAACGGAAAGATCTTCGTGGGCCAGGGCGAGGCGATCGAAGCCGCTGCGGCCGACGACTGCCGCGTCGCCGTGGTGGGCAACCCGGCCAACACCAACGCCATGATCGGCGCTGCCCAAGGAAGCCGAATCGGCGCCCGGCGCTGGTCGGCGATGGTCCGGCTCGACCAGAACCGCGCCGCGTCGCAGCTCGCCCAGAAGGCCGGCAAGCCCGTCGCCGACGTCGAAGACATCTACATCTTCGGCAACCACAGCCCGACCATGTTCCCCGCCTTCGGCCTGGCGACCATCGGCGGCCAGCCCGCCCCGGCCGTCATCGGCGACGACGCTTGGCTGCAGAACGAGTTCTGCCCCACCGTGGGCAAGCGCGGCGCCGCCATCATCGCCGCCCGCGGCGCCAGCTCCGCCGCCTCGGCCGCCAACGCGCTGGTCGACCACGTGCGCGACCTGTGCACCCCCGGCGCCGTGCACTCGGTCGGCGTGAAGTCCGACGGCGCCTACGGCTTCGACCCCGACGTCTGGGCCGGCCTCCCGGTCAAGACCCTCCCCGGCGGGGACTACGAGGTCGTGCAAGGCCTGGACGTGTCCGACGACTTCGCCCAGTCGAAGATCCAGGCCACCAACGACGAGCTCGTCGGAGAACGGCAGACCGTCGCCGATCTGCTGGCGTAATGCCATAGCGGGCCAAACCGCGGAATCTCCCGTAGCCCATCGCTTTGCGCGGCCTGACGCCGACGCGG
>JBCCXV010000338.1:0-2948 GCA_039191195.1 Planctomycetota bacterium | reverse complement strand
TTCGGCGGCAAGGGCAGCGAGAACCACAAGGCCGTGGTGGTGGGCGACACGGTGGGCGACCCGCTGAAGGACACGTCGGGCCCGTCGATGAACATCCTGATCAACGTGATGGCGATTGTGTCGCTGGTGATTGCGCCGCTGTTAGACCCGGCGCCGCTTTGGGAGCGGTCGGCCGAGGCCGTCGAGACGCCGGCGGCGGAGGTGGAAGGCGCTTTGCCGGAGGCGGGCTCGACGCCGGAGACGCCCGCGGGGCTGCCGACGACGGAGTGATCCGGGGGGGCCGAGGGCAGCGCCTGTCGGAGGCGGGGCTTCCGGGGCGTCATACTGCGTGGATGGGTGAGGCGAAGCCGGCGGTGCTGGTGCTGGCGGGCGGTCCGGATCGGGAGCGTGCGGTGTCGCTGCGCAGCGGCGCGGCGGTGAGCGCGGCGCTGCGGGAGGCCGGGCACGAGGTCGTCGAGGCGGACGCCGGGCCGGGTGGGCTTGAGGCGCTCGATGCCTGGGCGGAGCGGTGCGGGATGAACGGAGGACCGGGTTCGCAGAGTCCTGATCGCAGGGGGAATTCCGGGGATGATTCCGGGGGGGACTCCGGGGGGGACTCCGGGGGGGACTCCGGGGGGGACTCCGGGGGGTGCGTGGCGTTCCCGGCGATGCACGGGCCGTGGGGCGAGGGCGGGCCGCTTCAAGAAGAGCTGGAGCGTCGCGGGCTGGCGTTTGTGGGCAGCGGGTCGGGGGCGTCGCGCGTGGCGATGGACAAGGCGGCGACCAAGCGGGTGATGCGGGAGCTGGGGGTGCGCACGCCGGGGTGGGCGGAGGTGGCGCGGGGGGAGCGCGTCGCGGACGCGGTGCGCTCGCCTGAGGCGGATCCGCAGGGTGGCTTTGTCGTCAAGGCGGTGTCGGAGGGGTCGAGCCTGGGGATGTCGTTCTGTGAAACATCAGAAGAAGTGCATGCGGCGTGCGCACGGCTGCTCGAGACGTACGACCGGGTACTGGTGGAGCAGCGGGTCGAGGGGGCGGAGCTGACGGTGGGCTGGTTGGGCGGGGCCGCCCTGCCGGCGATCCGTATCGAGGCTGCGGACGGCGGGTACGACTACGCGGCAAAGTACGACCGGGACGACACGCGTTACTTGTTCGAGACAGGTCTGCCGGGCGCGACGGTGGAAGGGATGGCGCACGACGCGGAGCGGCTGTGCGCGGCGGTGGGCTGCCGTCACTTGGCGCGGGTGGACTTCTTGGTGGACGCCAAGGGCGTGGCGTGGTGTTTGGAGGTGAACACGCTGCCGGGGTTTACGGATCACAGCCTGCTGCCGATGGCGGCGGCGCGGGCGGGGGCGCCGATGCCGGCGTTGTGCTCACGGCTGGTGGCGATGGCGGCGCGAGAGGGTGCGTCGCTGATATGAAACCGCCCCGCGGGTGCGGGGCGGCGTGGAGGTTGGGTTGTGGGTCGTCGATCAGTCGGCGGGCGCGTCGGCGACGCGTCGCGAGGGCGCGTCGATCGCGGCGAGCAGGCGCTGGGCGCGGGTGTCCTGGGGGTTGCGGGCGGCGGCCTTGTGGTAGGCGTCGCGGGCGGCGGCGATCTTTCCGGCTTTCTGGAGGATGATGCCGCGGAGGACCAGGGGCGTGGGGTTGTGGGGGTCGGTCTGTGCGGCGCGGTCGAACATCTCGAGCGCGTTGTGGTCGACGCTGCGCTGCTTCCAGGCGAGGCCGGCGATCATGTAGCCGTCGGGTTGTTCGGGGTCGAGCCGGATGACGCGGTTGGCGGCGAACAGCGCGTTGTCGGCGTCTTTGGACTTGAGGGCGAGGCGGCCGAGCTGGATCCAGTCGGAGGACTCGGCGACGCCGGCGCGGGCCAGGCGGAGGACGACCTGCTTGGCGGCGTCGATGCGGCCGAGGCGTGCGTAAGCGGCGGCGAGGGCGCGGCGGAGGTCGACGCGGGCGGTTTCGGGCGCGTCTTCGAGGAGGAGCTCGAGGGTGTCGGCGGCGTCGTGGTCTTGGCCGTTGACGGCGTAGGCCTGGGCGAGCTCTTCGGTGTGGGCGGGGTTGTCGGGGTCGAGCAGCGCGGCCTCTTCGAAGGCGTGTACGGCGTCGGACGGGCGCTGCTGCATGGTGTAGAGGTGGCCGAGGGCGGCGCGGAGTCCGGCGTTCTGGTCGAAGTAGTCGGCCTTGGACTCGAGCAGGGCGATGGCGTCGTCGGGACTGCTGTCGGCGACGAGCATCTCGCTCATGGCCAGGACGTAGGACGGGTCGTCCTTGCGCCGGTCGTGTGCGGCGGTGTAGGCCAGCAGGGCGTCGTGGGGCTTCTTCCACCGCTGGAGGACGACGCCCTTGTAGTAATGGGGTTCGGGATCGGTATCGTCGAGCTCGGCGGCGATGTCGAAGTAGTGTGTCGATCGTTCGAGCTGTCCGCGCTCGAGGGCGATGCGTCCGGCCAGGAGGTGGAGGCCGGGTGACAGCGGGTCGATCTCGGCGGCGTCGGAGACGACGCGTTCGGCTTCGTCGAGCTGGCCGGAGTTAAAGTGGCCTTGGGCGAGCTCGATCATGAGCGCGCTGCGGACGCGGAAGTAGCCCTGGGAGACCTCTTGCTTCTGCTCGCCGTAGGGCTGCCAGTTGCAGCCGACGGGGAGAAGGAACAGGGGCGTGGCGAGTACGGCGGCGAGGGTCTTGCGCATCGTGGCTTCCTTGAGTCAGGAAACCCGGCCGGGCTTTTGAGGTCCCGGCCGGGTGGGGGTGTCGTGGTTTGGGCGCGTTTACTTGGCTTCGACGCCGGCGATGGCGTCGGCCTCGGCCTGGGCCTCGATGTCGGAGAAGTCTTGGGCTTGGGCGTCGAAGGACTCGTCGGCGAGGTCGTTGGGCTGGCCGCCGATGGTGGACCAGGGGAACTGGCCGATGGGTTCGAGGCTGTCGAAGTCGAAGAGCCAGAAGCCTTCGGCGTCGGCGCTGGTCTGCTCGGC
>JBCCXV010000337.1:0-2991 GCA_039191195.1 Planctomycetota bacterium | reverse complement strand
ATCATCCCCGACCATTACATCTTTACGGCCGACGAGAAGTGCCACCGCAACATCCAGACGCTGCGCGACTTCGTCAAAGAGCAGGGCCTGCCGTACTACTACGACCCCGACTTCGTTACCAGCGAGCCGGGCATGCCCAGCCCCTACCGCTACCCGACGCAGACCTCCTACAAGGGCGTCTGCCACAAGGCCCTGCCTGAGGAAGGCCACTGCCGGCCTGGCGAGATCCTCCTCGGCACCGACTCCCACACCTGCACCGCCGGCGCCTTCGGCCAGTTCGCCACCGGCGTGGGCAACACCGACGCCGCCTTCACCATGGGCACCGGCAAGACCTGGCTCAAGGTCCCGCCGACCATGCGCTTCGACTTCCACGGCGAGATCCCCCCCTACCTCACCGCCAAGGACTTGATCTTGGCCGTCATCGGCGACATCGGCTTCGCCGGCGCCACCTACAAGGCCATGTACTTCGCCGGCGAGGGCATCGCGTCCCTATCCCTCGAAGACCGCATGACGCTGACGAATATGGCGATCGAGGCCGGGGGCAAGAACGGCGTCTGCGACGTCGACGAAAAAACCCTCGCCTACGTCCGCGCGCGTTCCAACCGGCCCGATTGGACCGTCTACGAAGAAGACCAAGGCGCCGAATACGCCTACCGCAACGAGTGGTCGCTCGACGACTTCGAACCCCTCGTCGCCGCCCCCCATTCGCCCGACAACACCCGGCTCGCCCGCGAGTGCAGCGACGTGAAGCTCGACCGCGCCTACATCGGCTCCTGCACCGGCGGGAAGATCACCGACATGATCTTCGCCGCGGCCATCCTCTACGGCCAACAGGTCAAGATCCCGTCCTTCGTCGTGCCCGGCTCCACCGAGGTCCACGCCGACATGCGGCGGCTCAACTGCTACGGCCTGCCCGTCGGCCAAACCCCCGCCGCCGACGCGGACACCCGCGACGACCTGACCGACGGCGTCAAGCCCCAACACCAAGGCCGCTTCGACCCCAACAAGACCATCGAGCAAGTCCTCCAAGACGCTGGCTGCAACATGGGCGCCGCCTCGTGCGCCGCCTGCCTCGGCGGGCCCAGCGACACCTTCGGACGCCTCAACGCCCCCATCACCTGCATCTCGACGACCAACCGCAACTTCCCCGGCCGGATGGGCCACAAAGAGGCCGGCGTCTACCTTGCCAGCCCCCTCACCGCCGCCGCGTCGGCCCTCACCGGCCACGTCACCGACCCCCGCGAGTTCGTCGACGCCCCCATCACCACCGGCCTCGCCGGCGTGGTGTGAGCTTTGTTTCTAATCCCTTGCCCACAAACGGTCTAACAAATTTATGCCCGATGGATTGAAACGCTGACGAAGATCACCAAGACAGTACGATCGCTCAAATCGCAATACACCGTGCGGCACAGAACGTGCCCCGTGCGTACACACCCGTGTACCCCCCTCGCTTGGACGATCTCGGCCAACGCATCACGTCCGACGACGGCGCGCTAGTGCTCCAGCCGCCGGGATTGTCAGCAGCAACCCTGTGGTCGGCTCGGGCAGCGCGGCGATGACGGGAATCGCCCCGGCTGCTTGGTCATAAAAAGCAAAGAGTGGGGAGTCGATCGAGGCGATGTCCGGCTCGGGAAAGAGTTCGGGGGGCAACGGCCGTGACTCGGTTTGGCCGAAGTTAATCGCGAGGATTTCGAAGTCGAGCATGTCGACGACCAAGTCTTTGTTGAAGTCGGCGAAAAACGGATACCACGCCGTATTTGCGATGGGCAGAAATCGGCCGTCCGGGCCCCGGTAGTGGTTGGGATCGTCTTGACCGAACCAAAGGGTGAGGTGGTCGAAGTCGAGCAGATCGACGACCCCGTCGAAGTTGGTGTCGCCGGGCAGCGGGGGGTCGGCGGGGAGAAACTCCGTGGGCAGCGCGTCCAAGTCGATGCGAATGACCCCGGGCAAATCGATTAGGTCGGTCAAGTCGATGACCTGCGTCGCAAACGCTGGGCTCGCGAGAGAGGTCGAACAGACGAGGATGCCAGCAGCGAGCGATCTCATAGCGGTTTTCTCCGGAAGGTGACGACAAGGCGTGTGGCACCAATGTACGCAGCGCAGCAACCGGCGCGAAGGGGGCTTAGCGGTGATCCCACCTGGCTCACTCCCTTGACCGGACTTTCCTTCAACAGTCGGCCCCGCCGTGCGATTGGACGGGGAAGGGGTGTCAGCAGGCAGGGCAGGGGCTCAAGAGAGAACCACCCGCCCCTGCGCACGGACGGTCTTGTATATCTGCTCTCTCGCCAGATAGCGTAAGCCGGCCGCCGGCTGGAACCACTTCGTCGCCGACCTCACCGGCGGGCTCGTCTACGGCTCCGAAGTCGCCCCGCCCACCCCCGACGCACACCTTTCGCGCCCCGCTAGGCGATCGCCCGCCGAAACCCGCCGATTGGCCCCGCAACCCTTGCATTTGTGAGGGATGTGTGGTTCTATAAGATCTAGGCCTAAAGCGGGATTCCGCCCGGCCGGAGGAGGCGGATTGCATATGGGCTCTGACGTTCAAGCCCTTTCTGGGCAACGTGTTGCAGCGGACATCCAAACCCGGGCTCGCGTTGGCATCGCCACGGCGGCCCTACTCGCGGCGGCCGCGTCGCTCGCCGGTGGGCAGGCCAGGGCGAACTTCACCGACGTCACCGCCGCCGCGGGGCTGACCCACGCCCAGGGGCCGCCCGTGAGCGGGGGCTTTACCAACGAGCTGTTCGGCATGACCGGCGGCGCCGCGGCGGGGGACGTCAACGGCGACGGCCACGTCGACCTGTTTTTCACCCGCATCGACAACACCGACGTGCTCTACCTCGGCGACGGCGCGGGCGCCTTCACCGACGCCTCCGCCACGGCGTTCCCCGCGCCCATCAACGCGGCCACCAACGGCGCCGGGTTCTTCGACCTCGAGAACGACGGCGACCTGGACCTCTACGTCACCACCATCGGCGAGACCGGCCACCAGCT
>JBCCXV010000336.1:0-2996 GCA_039191195.1 Planctomycetota bacterium | reverse complement strand
CCTGCCCAGCGGGTTCCGCCCGATCGCCGGCAACACCCCCGAGGCCGAACGCCTGCGCTGGCGGGCCGTCTCGCTCACGCTCGACCGCGGCGACCGCGACGCCTGGCTCAAGCTGCTCGACCGCATCGACCTCGGCCAGGCCGCGTCCGACGTCGGCCGGAGCCTGCACCAGCAGCTCGGCCTGCTCACCGGCGTGCACCAAGAAGCCGACGAAGAAGCCTGGTGCAACATCGAGCCGCTGGAGACGCTTCGCGGGCCCGACGTCGAGTCCGCGATCGAAGCGCTGGCCGCAGCGCGCGAAGCGATGCCGGACAGCCGCTTTGTCAAAGCTCACGCGAGAGACCTCCGCCACGCCCGCGGCCGCGACTGGGAAGCGTTCCTAACCAATGGGTTGGCGGGCAAGGTCGCCCGGGGCGAGGAGACGTACTACAAGAAGCCCATCCCGGTCGAGCCTTACGCGCGCCTCATCGAACACGCCCAGGCCGTCGTGGTCAACAAGCGGCTCGCCGGCGGCGCAGCGTTGCACGAGTTGCTCGAGCGCTACGCCCAAGCCTGGGAACAGGTCTCGGCCGAGGCCGGCGTCGTGCTATTCGAAGACGTGCCGTTCCGGCTTGCACGATCCGCCGAGCTGGTGGGGTTGGGCTCGGGCCGCAACGCCGGTCTGTTCGAACGGCTGGACGCGCGCGTGCGCCACGTGCTGATCGACGAGTTCCAGGACACCTCGCCCAGCCAGTGGGCGGTCCTGCGACCCATCGCCGAGGAGATCTGCCTGGGCGAGCCCGAGGCGCCCGACGACCCGGCCGACCGCAGCGGGCGCAGCTTCCTTGTCGTAGGCGACGCCAAACAAGCCATCTACGGCTGGCGCGGCGGCTGCGCCGAGGTTTTCGACGCGGCCTTGGACCAGCTGCACCTGCACGATCAGCAAGAGACGCTGGCGACGAGCTACCGGTCTTCGCCGGTCGTACTCGAGGCGGTGAACCGGCTGTTCGCGCGCATCGACGAAGCCCCGCCGCTGACGACAAACGGATTGACGGCGCCGGCGGGGGCCTGGGCCCGGCGCTTCGAGCCGCACAAAGCCCAGCACCAGCATCTGCAAGGCCACGTCGCGATCCACGTGACCGAGCCACAGCCAGACGACGATGCGACGGATGCGGCCGGCCCGAGCGAGCCGGGCGATGACGACGGGCCGGGCGCGGCGCCGTCGTCTCACGTCTCGCAGGCGGCGCAGCTCGTAGCCGACCTCGCGGCGAAGCGTCCGGGTTTATCCATCGGCGTGCTCACCCGCCGGAACAAGACGGTCGGCGCGATGCAGACCGCGCTGCGGGCGCTCGGGGTCGATAGCGCCGGGCCGGGCGGACTCACCGTCGGCGGCGACCCGGCGGCGGGCGTGGCGCTGTCGGCGCTGCGCTTCGCCGACCACCCGGGCGACACGGCCTCGGCCTGGCGTGTGCGCTGCAGCCCGCTGCGCGAAGCCTGCGGCTTGGCCGAGTACCGGCAGCCCGGCGAACCGGGGGAAGCCGCCCGGCTCGCCAAAGCGGCGCAGCGCTTGCGCAAGCAGGCGATGGACGAGGGCCTGGGGCCGATGCTCACGCGTTGGGGTCGGCTCCTGGCGCCGCATGCCGACGCCGCCGGGGGCGCGGCGCTGGCGCGGCTGGTGTCGCTGGGCGACGAGGTCGACGCGGCGGGCCGCGCGATCCGGCTGCGCGCCTTCGCCGACCAGGCCGAGCAGACCCGGCTGGACGACCCTTCGCCGGCGGGGGTCCGGGCGATGACCGTGCACCAGTCCAAGGGGTTGGAGTTCGACGCCGTCGTCCTGCCAGAGCTGCGCGGGGGCAAGGCGATGGGCTCGGTGAACAGCGACGGGGTCTGGCGGCTCCGGCCGGACCCGATGTCGCCCCCGAACGCGGTGCTGCTGCCCATGGGTGAGAAGCTGCGCGACGCGGTGGCGGGCCGGGCGCCTTGGTTCGAGCGGGCTCACGAGCAAGAGTCGGCGGCGCGGGCGCTCGACGACCTCTCGCAGCTGTACGTCGCCGTCACCCGGGCACGGCACGCGCTGCACCTGGTGCTCGAACCGGTGTCGCACGGCGCCAAGGGGCCGAGCGCGAAGGGCACGACCAACGCGACCGCCGAGTCGCTCGTCCGCTGGGCCTTTGACCTGGGCGACCGCCTCGAAGACACCGGCTTGGTCTACGAAGGCGGCGACGCCGGCTGGCGCCCCCCATCGCAAGAAACCGAACCCGTCGAGGTCGAGGCGGACCCGCCAACCCCGGCCGAGGCCCTGGGCTTCGACGAGCGGACCACGCCCCGCCGGGCCATGCGCTCGGTGGCGCCGTCGTCGGTCGGCCACGGCCGCGCCGCGTCTTCGGGTTGGCGTGCGCCCCGGCTCGACAGCGCCGAAGCCGAGGCCGCGCACAGCGCAACGGATCTGGGCACGGCGGTGCACGCGATGTTCGAGGCCGTCGGCTTTCTCGACGATCCCGACGGCCTGCCCACGACCGATGCGCGCCGCGCGGGCCTTGAGGCCGAAGGCCTGCCGGGGCTGTTCGAGCAAGCCGACGCGCTCTTTGAGGCAGCGCTCCAGCACGCCGAGGTGCGGCAAGCGCTGTCGCGCAGCTCTCCCGCGGATGCGCTACACCACGAGGCGCCGTTCTCGATCCTGCGAGAGGGACAAGTCCTCACCGGGCGCATCGACCGGCTGGTCGACCACGGCGACGGCACGGCCACGGTGCTCGATTTCAAGACCGACCGCCTCGAAGCGGACGCCGACCTCGCGGACTGGGCCCAGGGCTACCACGCTCAACTGGAGGCCTACCGCCACGCGGCCGCAGGATTGCTGGGGATCGACGAATCCCATGTGCGCTGCGGGCTGCTGGCGGTGCGCCTGGGCCGGGTGGTGTGGCTGGAAGCCTAGAGCACGGAGCGGCCAACATCGAAAAGGCGGGGTCGGATGTCCAAACCCATCACGGGCGGGACGCCCGTGCCACCGCAGAAAACTG
>JBCCXV010000335.1:0-3002 GCA_039191195.1 Planctomycetota bacterium | reverse complement strand
GTCATAAGAAGGTCTCGCAATCAGGAGAACGAGGGCCGGCTCACGCCGAGGCGCCGCACGGGATCGGGGCCGCTTCGCCCTCGAAGAGGCCGCCGAGGGGTGCGAGCAGCTGGCACGCGGCGTCGTAGTAGAGGCTGCGCAGCGGGTCGGGGGCGAGATTCGCGCCGACCAGGCGCGCGGTTTGCTTCGCGGGGGCGTCGGGGTCGACGAGCCGGAAGTCGGGGTCGACGATGGGCGACGGGCCGTCGTAGCCGGTTTCGAACAGGGTGCGCGTGGCCCAGAAGCGGGAGGCGTAGAGGTCGTAGCCGTAGCCGGCGTCGGGGTTGAACCCGGCGGGGGCGCCCGGGGTCGGCGGCCCGTCGGGCGAGGGCGGGTGGACGTTGCCGGCGGCGGCGACGATGTCCGTGCCGAACAGCACCCGCCCCTGGAAGTCTCGGCAGAACCGCGCCAAGCGCTCGGGGTGCTTGGAGAGCTCGCGCACCTGCCACTTGGTGGCCGAGCAGTCGACGACGTAGTTGGGGTGGCGCTCGAGGAACGCCGAGAGCCAGTCGAGGTCTTCCGGCCATCCGCCCATGTGGGCGCCGATCCAGGTGACGTCGTGGTACTGGTCGAGGAGCTTGGACAGGGGCTTGAACTGGTCGGCCTTGGCGCCGTATTTGGCTGCGTCTTTGTAGGTGGTGGCGAACCAGGTGTCGGGGTCGCCGACGTGGGTCATGAAGACGCGGTAGCCCAGGTCGTACGAGCGCTTCATGCCTTCGAGACGGACGGGCGAGTCCAGCCGTAGGGCGTCGTTGGCGAAGTCGATCCCGCGCGGCGCCGCCCAGAACTTGACGATGCGGGCGCCCAGGTCGCGGAAGCTCTCAAGGTCTTTGAGCCACTGGGTGGTGAAGGTCTCGGGCTGATCCCGCGCGGTGAAGTTGGGCACGGCGATGAACTCGAGCTCCCGGCGGTCGTCCTGCGAGAGTTCCCGGTCGAGGGTTTGGGCGGCGGGCAGGCCGCACATGGTCCACGACTTGATGACGCCGTAACGCCGAGCGGCGCGGAAGTACACGGCCGCGGCGTCGGGGCTGGAGACGTGGGTGTGGATGTCGATGACCGGGCCGTCGTAGGCGAAGGCGCCGGCCTCGACGTGGTAGTCGAGGCCGAGTCGGTTGGCGTCGCTGGTCGGCCGTCCGGTGGCGGTGTGGCCGGGTGTTTTACCGGGGGTACTTCCGCGGGCGTTTCCGGGGGATGGGGCAGGCATGGCCGATGGTAGCGCGCCGAGAACCCGGCTTGGCCGTGCGGGCATAAAACAAGCCCGCGAGCGTTGCGCCCGCGGGCTTGCGCAAAGAGGGTGAGACGGGGCGTCCCCCGCCTCACCCGCAGAACGCGCGACCCCGCGGGGCTATTCCGCAAGCGGGGCGATCTTTTTGGGTCAGCGGACCTCGACGCGCCGGGGCTTGACCTCGTCGCGTTTGGGCAGGCTTACGGTGAGGACGCCGTCGGCGAGCGATGCGTCGATCTGGTCGCCCTGGACGGTTTGGGGGAGTCGGAACGACCGCTGGACCTGCTCGAACCGCCGCTCTTCGAGCCGGGCTTCGCCGCGGTCTTCCGGGGCGTGGCGGGTGGCGGTGATGGTGAGCAGGCCGGCGTCGACGGAGACATCCAAGTCCTCCTTGCGGAAGCCCGGGAGGTCGGCCTCGATGGTGAAGGCCTCTGGGGTTTCGTGGATGTCGACTGGGTAGGTGGCGCCGTGCACCGCGCCGTGGACGCCGTCGCGGAACGCGCGGTCGACCTCGCGGAACAAGTCCCAGGGGTTCTCGAAGCTGCGTCGGAGGGTGGGAACCATGGCAAGTCTCCTTTCGTGGTGTGCGGGCGCGACGCCCGCTTACGGGGGAGTGGTTGCAAGGCTGGCGCCAAGCTTGGGCGTTTCGCGAGCAAGCTCTGCAGGGCCGCGAGGGGCACTTTTTCGTTTTATTCCAAGGCCTTGGCTGTCAGGTTGGCGGGCGCGGCGGGCCGGGGCGCAGGGTCGGCAGCGGGCCGGGCGGGCCGTGCGTCGCTAGGCTTCGGCGATGCCGATCGACGCCGCCATCGTGGGACCGACGGGCTACACGGGCTATCACCTGATCGACTTGCTGCTGCGCCACCCCGAGGCCCGGCCGACGTACCTGGCCAGCCGTCGCGAGCCGTCGATCGACGTGCGCGACGCGTTCCCGCAGCTGCGCGGACGCCTGGACGATGCGCTGGCGATGACACGGCCGATCGATGCGGCGGCGATCGCCGACGCGGCGGACGTGGCGTTCTTGGCGTTGCCGCACACGGCGTCGATGGCCGTGGCGCCGGCCCTGCTCGACGCGGGCGTGCGAGTCATCGACTTGTCGGCCGACTACCGCTTGAGCGACCGGGCGCAGTTCGAGTCGGTCTACGACGTGCCGCACACCGACCCCGAGAACCTGGGCTCGGCGGTGTACGGGTTGCCCGAGCTGTTCCGCGATGCGCCGGGGGCTTCGCTCGAAGGGGCGACGCTGGTGGCGAACCCGGGCTGTTATCCGACGGCCGGGGCGTTGGCGATCGCGCCGCTGTTGTCGCACAGCCTGGTGAAGGCCGAGGGGATCGTGGTGAACGCGGCGTCGGGCGTGACCGGCGCCGGCCGGTCGACGAAGACGCACCTGCTGATGTCCGAGCGTTTTGGCGGGTACATGGCCTACGGCGATTTGGGCGGTCACCGTCACCAGCCGGAGATGGCCCAGAGCCTGTCGCGCGTTGCGGGGCACGACGTGGCGCCGTTGTTCGTGCCGCACCTGCTGCCCGTGGACGTGGGGATCCTTGAGACGATCTACCTCGACCCCGTCGATGGCGACGTGACCGACGCCGACCTGAAGGAGGCGTATCAAGACGCCTACGGCGACGAGCCGTTCGTGCGCTTGGTCGACGCCATGCCCGACATCCGGCACGTGCGCGGGACCAACTTCGTCGACCTGCACGTGGGTCTGGCGCGGTTTGGCGAGTCGTCGAAGGTCGTG
>JBCCXV010000334.1:0-3019 GCA_039191195.1 Planctomycetota bacterium | reverse complement strand
TTCATAAGCCTCGGGTCACAGGTTCGAGTCCTGTCATCGCCATTGCGTTAGCGAATGGGCCCATCCACGGCTGGACGCCCGCGTCGGTCATGCCTCGTTCGCGCGTCTGGCTCAGTTGGACTGGCCTGCTCGGCCGGTGATGCGTATGCGCTTGTGATTCACGACCTCCGGTTTTCATTCTCATTCGCCCTCGGCGGCTCGGCGTTTTGCCCCCCGGCTTTATGTTGCTGGGGTTGCGCCCGCCTACGCTCCTGGACTTTTCGGAAGGTTATGCACGATGGGTAAGGAACTTGCAGACGGACTCCTGCTGCGCCCCTCGGCGGAGCGTGGCGCGACCCAGATCGGCTGGCTCGACAGCCGCCACTCTTTCTCGTTTGGCGGCTATCGCGACCCGGCCCACATGGGCTTTGGCCCGCTGCGCGTGCTCAACGACGACCGCGTGGCGCCCGGCGGCGGGTTCGCCGAGCACGGCCACCGCGACATGGAGATCCTTTCTTGGGTTGTCGACGGGGGCCTGGCCCACAAAGACTCGATGGGCTCGGTGTCCACGCTCCGGCCCGGCACGGCCCAACTGATGTCGGCCGGCAGCGGTGTACGGCATAGCGAGTTCAACGCGTCCGACACCGAGCCGGTGCGCTTCTTGCAGGTCTGGATCGAACCGGACCACCTCGGCGAACAGCCTCGCTACGGCGAGCTTGTCCTCGAGCCCGACCAGCGAAGCGGGGCTTTCGCACGGATCGCGGCGCCGGCGTACGAAGCGCACGAACTGGGCGCGCTGCCGATCGGCCAGGACGCCCGCGTGCTCGTGGGCGACTTTGGTTCGGGCGAGGCCGCGACGTATCCCGTGGGCCCGGGCAGGCGGGCCTGGGTGCAGGTCGTGGTCGGGTCGATCACGGTCAACGGCCAAGCGATGCGCGAGGGCGACGGGCTGGCCATCACCGGCGCCGACGCCGTCGAGGTGTCCGACGGCCTGGACGCCCAGGTGCTGCTGTTCGACCTGCCGGGCAGAAGCTAATCGCGGCCGAGCCGCAGCGCCTTCCGGCCGAAGCGCATCCACACCTGGACATGCTGATCGCGGATACTCCGAGGGTGGACATCCTCTTCTACGACGGCGACTGCGGCTTGTGCCACCTCACGGTTCGCTTTGTGGCGAATCACGACCGGGCCGGCCGGTTTGCGTTCTCTCCGCTCGACGGCGAACGGATCCGACAGCGGCTGAGCGACGCGCAGCGGGCGGCGCTGCCCGACTCGGTGGTGGTGCTGCGAGCAGCCGACGGCGCGGTGCTCACGCGCAGCGCGGCCTCGGCGTATGTCTTGTCGCGCTTGCCGGGGGTTTGGCCGACGCTCGGCGCCGCGATCGCGGTGCTGCCCCGCGTCGTGGCGGATTTGGGGTACGACGCGATCGCCCGGGTGCGGAAGAAGCTGTTCCCCAAGCCGGCCGGCGTGTGCCCCGTACTGCCAGAGGCACTTCGCGTACGCTTTCGCCCTTGATGTCCGTTTCGACCCTGCTCATCTCGTGCACAGATCGCACCGGCATCGTGGCGGCGTTGTCCGACTTCGTCGCGACCCACGGCGGGAACATTCTCGACGCCGACCAGCACTCCGAGCCCCCGCCCCCGGAAGCAGGCTTGGGCAGTACGAGGCACGCCCCAAGCGACGCCGCTTGCGGCGGGGTGTTCTTCATGCGGCTGTCGTTCGACACCTCGGCGTTCGTGCTCTCGCCCGACGAGACCCGCCAAGCCCTGGGCCACCTAGGTAAGCGGTTCGACCTCGACTGGCGGCTTTACGACGAGTCCCACCGGCCGCGGCTGGCGCTGCTGTGCAGCAAGACGCCCCACTGCGTGTACGACCTGCTGATGCGCGAAGCCATGGGAGAGCTGCCCGGCGACATCGCCTGCGTCGTGTCGAACCACGACGACCTCCGCGGCGCCGCCGAGCACTTCGACAAGCCGTTTTTCCACGTCGAGGTGACGCCCGACACCAAGCCGCAGGCCGAGCGGGAGCTGCGCAAGGTCGTCGACGACCACGGCGCCGACACCGTGGTGCTGGCCCGGTACATGCAGGTGCTGTCGCCCGAGTTGTGCGCCGCGTGGTCCGGGCGAGCGATCAACATCCACCACAGCTTCTTGCCGGCGTTCGTCGGCGCCCGGCCCTATGCGCAGGCGAAGTCCAAGGGCGTGAAGATCATCGGGGCCACGGCGCACTACGTGACCGCCGATCTGGATCAGGGCCCGATCATCGAGCAGGACGTGATCCGGGTGACCCACCGCGACTCGGTGCAAGACCTGGTGCGCAAGGGGCGCGACATCGAGCGTCAGGTGCTCGCCCGGGCCGTGCAGGCCCACCTCGAACACCGGGTTTTGGTGCACGGCAATCGGACGATCGTGTTTCGCTGACCGCGTTGCCCGCGTGAGCGTTTGGCGGGCTTGGCCTTTCGGTCGATTTCCGCACGGTTTACGCTAGTGGGGCAGGCCGCCACGAGCCCGCGCCGCGTCTCCTGACACCCGACAGCCCACACCCGAGAGGAAGCCATGTCCGATCCCGCCCCGACCCGCCTTCGTACTTCACGCCCCGCGAGCCTCTTGCTCGCCGCCTGCGTGCTGAGCGTCGGCGTATTCACCGGCCCCGCTTGGGCCGACGCGCACGACGCGCAAGCCGCGCTGAGCGCCGCCCCCGCCGCGGTTCAGACGGCGATCCAGGGCGAGCTGGCCAAGCAGCCCGGCCTCCGGATCGAAGCGTTGGAGTTCGAGGACTACGGCGAAGACTCGGTCTACGGCATCACGTTCGAGGGCCCCGACGGTTCGTACGACATGTACTACGCCATGGACGGCTACTTGCTCGAGCGTGTCGAAGAAGTCGAAGTCGCCCAGCTGCCCGCGGCCGTGCGGAAGACGATCTCCACGGAGTTCCCCGGCGACCGGATCGACGAAGCCGAGAAGATCACCGCGGAAGACGAAGTGCTGTACGCCGTCGAGGTCGAGACCAAGGTCGGCCGTACGGAGCGCGAGCTCGAGGTGCT
>JBCCXV010000333.1:0-3020 GCA_039191195.1 Planctomycetota bacterium | reverse complement strand
GTCTTCGGCCAGGACGCTCTGGCTGAAGTCGGCGCGGTGCTCGGCCTCGAGCCGTTGCGGTTGGTTGAGCAGCGCGAAGCTGCGCGTCGCCGGCGCCGCCGCGCCGGTGGTCGTCAGCGACACCGTCACGCCGGTCACCCGGGTGCGCTGCAGCTGGGGGTCATCGCCCGTGGCGGCCTCGGAGTAGGAGCCTTCGACGGCGAAGTGCAGGCCCTCGCCATCGCGGAACTCCCAGAGGGCGCCGTCCGACTGGGTCTCGAACAATCCCGCGCCCGCCCCGAGATCTACGTCGCTATCGCTGAACTCGATGTCGACGCCCTGGTCATCCGCGAGGCCGGCGTCGTCGTGGAGCACGGCGATCGCCGCGGTGCCGCCGGCCGTGAGCGCGTGGTCTTGGCTGAACTCGACCTCGACCCAATCGAGGGCGTTGGGGACGGCCTCGGGCGGGACCACGACGCTCTCGAGCGCGGCGTCGGCGAGGCCCGGCGTCGCACCATCTTCGACCGCGCGGACCTCGACGCGGAACCCGCCCCCGGCCGAACCCGCACGCCGCGCCAGCACCCACGCCTTGGAGACGCGCCACGTCGCCGCGCTCACCGGCAGCGACGGCTTGAAGACCTGGGCGTAGCCACGAGAGTCTTGCGCATTGAGTGAGCCCAGCCCGTCGGTCGGCAGGTGCTCGAACAGCGGAGACACGGTGATCTGGGGCGGGGGCGGGGCCGCGTAGGTTTCGCCGAGCGTCTCGACTTGGGCGGAGACGTCAAAGGCGTCTAGGGCCTGCACCACGACGGTCTCCACGCCGCCGGCGGAGCGCCAGAGCGACGCGCCCGGCTGGCCGATCCACCAGTAGGCGATGCGCTCGGGGGCGCCGTCGCCGTCGCGGTCGGGCACGAGGAACACGAGCTCGGCGTTGCCGGCCGACTCGATGGCGACGGCCTCTTCGAGTTCGTCGGCGAGCCGATCGACCCAGCGCCAAGCGGGGCGAACCTGGTCGTCGCTGTCTGGCGACAGGGCCCGGCTCGCGAGCGTCATCGCTCCGCCGAGCGCGACGACGAGCACGGCCGCGGCGCCCAGGCTGGCCATTGCCTCGGCGAGCGCAAAGCCGCGACGCAAGCGCGAGCGCACGCCCGCGGGCGGCCACATTGTTCGGGGGGCTCTGTTCACGGCAAGGCCACCCCGCCGTGCTCATCGAGCGTGACGTGCCGCTTCATGCCGGACCGCTCCAGGGTCACCATGCCGGCTTCCGACGGCTCGCCGTAGGCGTCGAACGTCAGGATGCTGTTGAGGAACGGCGTGACGTGCAGATCGACCTCGTAGGGCGGCAGGTCGAGCCGCACGAGATACCCCTGATCGGGGCGATCGGGGTCGGGCACGTCGACGAGCCAATACACGTCTTGCAGGCCGCCGAACTGGATGGACCGCGACTCGCCCGCGGCCCGTGCGCCCTCGGCGGTGAGCCGCACATCCGCGGCGACCCGGTTCGCGGCCATGCCGAGGCCGTAGCGCGACTGCGCCATGGCATACCGTGGCAGCGCGATGCCCGCGAGCGCTAACAGGATCACCAGCACGACCACGAGCTCGAGCAGCGTAAAACCGGACCGGGCCACCCTGCGCTGGCGGGTCGCCCGATCCGGTCTCGCGATGCGTACGGCTTGGGTCATGCCGGGCGGCTCCGGTCACGCGCGGCTCACGTGGCGCGAGTGCGAGCGGGGCGCCGCGGCCGGCGGTCAGTAGGTGCTGTACTGGACGCCGTCGTTGTCGGTCTCGGTCCCGAGGTCGGCCGAGATCGCGCCGGTCGTGGGGTCGTAGAGCCAACCCGTCGTGGCGGCCGACGAGTCTTCCACCACGCGGATGCCCTTCTTCGAGCCCACGGGCACCGGCGGGACCTCCCGCAGGTACGGGCCGTAGATGATGCCCGTGCCCGTGTTCGGGGCGTCGGCGAAGGTGTCGCCGGCCAGGTTGGAGTACCTAGTGAGCTGGTCCACGAAGTTGGTGACGTCGGGCAGCGTGCCTTCGTGCTCGGCCCGGTACTGCTCGATGGCGCTGCGGAGCACGGCGAGGTCGCCGCGCAGGGCGGCGGCGCCGGCGTTGCTCGCGCCGCGCGACAGTCGGGGGATCGCCATCCCGGCGATCACGCCGATGATCACGATGACGATGATGAGTTCGATCAGGCTAAAAGCGCGGTTGCGTGGCATCGGGGAACCTCCAGGGAGCCGCAAATAGCCGCGGCAGCGTTGATATCGGCCGAAGCATCCTGCGCTTGCGGTGTGCGGCAAGAGAAGCCCGAGATATGCGGATGGACCGCGCGCGTTCTGCCGTTCGGTCCGGTTGTAACGGCTAGGGGCGGTCGAGCTCGGGCATGGGCGCGGCGGGCAGCGCCACGCGGGCGCCGGCTCGCTGCACGACCACGCGGTCTGCGCGGATGTCGACCAGCCGCCAGCCTTCGTGCGTGTCGCCCAGGCGGTGGAGGTCGCCGTCGATCACGGCCATCGGCTTCGCCCCGCCGGTGATGACGCCGTCGATCGTGAAAGCGGGCGGCGCCACTTCGTCGCGGGCTTCTTGGGCCTTCTTGGCGATGTCCCACCCGGCCGGGGGCTGGAAAGGGTCGGCGTGCGGGTTCGCGGGCTCGGCGCGGTCCGCCTCGGCCAAGACCCGCGCGATGCCGCGACGGAGCGTGTCGTGAGGGCCTCGGTCCTGAACGGGTTGTCCCGGACCAGCGCTCGCGGCCGGTGACGGCGCGGGCGGCGCCGCTGACGGAGACGGCGTTCCCGTCGCCGCGGCGGCCGGGGCCGGGGCGTCGGCTTCGGGCAAGAACAACAGCTGGTCGGCTACGAGGCTCAGCACGGAGATGCCCGCCAGCGCGGCGCCGATCTGGGTGCGCTTGCGGCTCATGGCTGGACCTCCGGCGGCGCCGCGTCTTCGGGGAGGGCGTACCAGGCCAGTTCAACGCGGAACCGCGCGATGGCGGGCTCGTCGTCGTCGGGAGCGACGCGCTCCAGGCGGACGCTCACGGCCGCGGT
>JBCCXV010000332.1:0-3024 GCA_039191195.1 Planctomycetota bacterium | reverse complement strand
CTGCGAGGTCGGCCACGGCGTGGGGGTGACGTCGGGCACCGACGCGATCTTGGTGGCGCTGCAGGCGCTGGGGATCGAGTGCGGTCAGAAGGTGGTGACGACGCCGTTCACGTTCTTCGCGACGGTGGGCTCGCCCTGGCGGGTGGGGGTGCTGCCGGTGTTCGTGGACATTGAGCCGGAGACGATGAACCTGGACGCGTCGAAGATCGACGACGCGCTGTCGGACGACAAGGTCGCGGCGATCATGCCGGTGCACCTGTTTGGTCGCGCGGCGGACATGACGGCGATCGCGGAGATCGCCCAGCGCAAGAGCCTGCGGGTGATCGAAGACGCGGCGCAAGCGATCGGCGCCAAGCACCGGGGCCAGCGGGTGGGGTCGTTCGGCGACGCGACGGCGGTGTCGTTCTATCCGACGAAGAACCTGGGCGGCGCCGGCGACGGCGGGATGGCGCTTTTCAAGGATGAAGCGGTCGCGGAGCGGGCCCGGCGGGTGCGGAACCACGGGACCGAGCAGCGTTACTTCCACAAAGAGGTGGGCGGCAACTTCCGCTTGGACACGCTGCAGGCGGCGTATTTGCGGGTGAAGCTGCGGAAGCTCGAGGGCTACCACGCCAAGCGGCGGGCGCACGCGGCGTATTACGCCGAGGCGTTAGGGGATCTGGACGGGCTGATCCTGCCGATGGGCGACGCGGAGGGCGACTTCGGCGTAGTCAACCAGTACACGGTGCGCACGCGGGACCCAAAGCACCGCGACCCGCTGCGGGAGCACCTGTCGTCGGCGAACGTGGGCACGGCGATCTACTACCCGTTGTGCTTACATTTGCAAGAGTGTTTTGCGTCGCTGGGGCACAAGCCGGGCGACTTCCCGGAGAGCGAGAAGGCGTCGGCGAGTTGTTTGTCGCTGCCGATCTTCCCGGAGCTGACCGAGGCGCAGCGTGAGCACGTGGCCGCGAGCGTGCGGTCGTACTTCGCATGAGTTCGGGGGCGGATCGGCCAGCGTCGGAGCGGCTGGTCGCGCTGATGGCGCGCATCCGGTGGCCGGGCTGGGCGGCGGTGGCGGCGGTGTATGCCGTGTCTTGGTCCGGGGTTTGGCGTGCGGGGGAAGACTCGGCGGGCTTGATTGTCGCGGCGCGCGAGGCGGCGGCGGGCGGCGGTTGGGCATCGGCGGGCGGGCCGGGGCTGGTCGCCGTGGGCGCGGGGATGTTCCGGCTGTGGCCGGGCGATGCCTTGGCGGTGGCGGCGGGGCTTGCGGCGGTGTCGTGGATGCTGGCGCTGGCGGGGATCGTCGCGGTGTACCGGCTGATCCGGCTGCGCGAGGGGCCGGGGCTGGCCGCGGGGGTGGCGTTCACGCTGGCGGCGGCGGACCTGTGGCACCAGCACGCGCTCGAGGCCCTGCCGGACGCCTGGTTCGCGTGCGGGGCGGCGCTGGCGCTGTGGGGCTACGAGCGGTACGCGCAGCGTGTGGAGGGCCCGCGGTGGGTCACGGCCGTGCTGCTGGTCGCGGGCGTTGTGCTGATGATCTCGACGCGGAGCGTGGGTCTGGTGTTCGTTGCGGCGCTCGGGATCGCCGAAGGGGCACGGGCGGCCCGGGCCAAGCGATGGAAGGCCCTGGCGGTCGGGGCTGGCGCTTCGGTGGTGGGTTTGGTGGTGGCGCACGGGGTGCTGGTGGCGCCGGCGGCGCCGTGGACGCTTCACCCGGACGTGGCTTTGGCGGCGGGGAAGCTGACGACGCACCTGCCGGCGACGGCCGGGCAAGCGTGGTCGGAGAACCTGCCGCACCTGTTATGGGAGGCGGCGCCCGAAGCGCTGTTTGGGATGGACCCGGGTCACGCGGGCCCGCTGGCGGGAGGGGTGGCGGTCGTGCTGGGGGTGGCGCTGCTGCGGCTGCGACTGCTGTGGGGCGTTTGGTTCTGCCTGCTGCTGGTGCAGTGGGTGGTGTTTGTGCCGACGGACCGGTACGTCTTGCCGGTGCTGCCGGTGTTGGTGTACGCGTATTGGAAGGCGTGCATCGGAGCGAACCGTTGGGTGGCGCGGCGGATCGCGGGGTGGAGCATGCACGTTCGGCGGGCGTCGGGCGTGGGGTTCGTGGCGCTTCTGGGTCTGCTGTATGCGCCGAACGCGCTGCGGGTGGTGCGGACGGTGGGGGTTCAGCACGCCGAGCCGTTCTACGAGCGGTATCGCGACGGCAAGTACGTGCCGTGGCTGGAAGCGTCGGGCTGGTTGCAAGAGAACGCGGCCGACGGCGCGGCGGTGGTGACGCCGGACGAGGCGCCGTACGCGGAGCTGGCGGTGTGGTCGGGCTTGCGTGTGGGGTCGAGCAAGTGGACGGGTGAAGGCCGGCGGGGGTTGCTGGTCGAGGCCAAGCCGTTGGCGGAGCGGGGCGCGGTGAGCCTGCACGGGTGGCGGCGGGGCGAGCTGCTGTACGAGACCGAGGCGGTGGACCGCAAGGGGCGCACGGTGCGGGTGCGGCGGTCGTGGCGCGGCGATGCGGGGGCGAACCCGGGCGCGGCGGGCCCGTAGACTGGAGCAGACGTGAAAGCCCCGGCCCGCCTCCAATCTCGTGGCGCTCAGCAAGCGGTGATCGCCGTGGCGATGGCGGTGGTGCTGGTGGGCGTGGTGTTTGTGGCGTCTGCGGTGACGGGGGCGGGCTTCACCCGGCCGGGGGTGGCGCGGCTGCAGAACCAGCAGGCGTTCGGCGTGCAGGTGGGCGTGCCGGAGCGTTGGGTGCGTGACGAAGCGCAGGAGCAGGAACAGCAGAAACGGGTACGGGGCGAGGTGCGGGTATGGCGGGACCCGGCGCGGCCGTCGCGGGCGATGCTGTTGCGGCCGTTTGTGATCCCGCCGTTGCCCGACGCGGCGAACGCCGAGCCGGTGCGGACGGCGCAGAACGCGGCGCAGGAGTACGTGCGTCGTCACTTGCAGACGGAGTTTCTCAACGAGCCGCAGGTGAATGTGGAGCTGGCGTCGAACCGGACGCCGCCTCAGGTGCGAGCTTGGGTGTGGACGCTTTCGCAGGCTGGGCCG
>JBCCXV010000331.1:0-3039 GCA_039191195.1 Planctomycetota bacterium | reverse complement strand
TCACCCCTCCTCCAGCGACCCCGCAATCTCCTGCCAATCCAGCGGCCGCGCGATCTCCAACAGCATCTGCTCCTGGTCGATCACGCCCGGACGGCTGATCCACTCCATACGGCTGTCGCGCCGATACGCCGACTGCCGGTACGTCACCTCGCGATTCGCGATCTCGATCGACCACCAGTCGTCGTGCGTATGGAACACCCCCTTCAGCCGTAAGACCTCGTTCCCATCCACCCCCGCGTGGCAGACCCGCATCAGGTTGACCAGCAACACCTGCTCGTCAAATTGACGCTCAGCATCGAGCACGAACCCGCCCGGCCGGACCGCCGGGTCGTGATCGTGATCGTGGTGATGATGTTCGTGGTCGTGGTCATGGCTGTGTTCATGTCCATCCCCATGATCGTGGCCGTGCGGATGCCCGTGATCGTGGCCGTGCTGATGCCCGTGGTCGTGCCCGCACCCCTCGCACGACAGGTCGAACACCTCCGAGGGCAGCTCGCCGTGCGACGTGCTCAGCACCCGCAGCTTGGGCGGGTCGAGCTCGGCCCCCCATTGCACGGCCCGCTTCGTCTTGGCCTCGCCGGCCTGGTCGCTCCGGTTGAACACCAACACGTCCGCCGCCTCGGAAAACACGTGGTAATACGGCATCCGCGCAAACGTCTCTTCGTCGAAGTCGACGGCGCTCAGCATCACGATCGCCGGCCGGAGGTCGATGCCCAGCTCCCGCTGGTTCGCCCGCAGCAGGTCCACCACCTGCGACGGCGCCGCCATGCCGCTGGGCTCGATGATCAGCCGGTCCACCCCCTCGTCCGACACCAGCCGGCCGATCCGGTCCGGCAACTCCGCCAACATCGTGCAGCAGATGCACCCGCCCGGCACGTTGAGCACCTTCGTGCCCGGCGCCTCGGCCGCGAGCGTCGTGCTGTCCAGCCCCACCGGCCCGAAGTCGTTCACCAGCACGCCCACCCGCTGGCTCGACGCGTGACGACGTAAATAGTTCAGGATCGCCGTGGTCTTACCCACGCCTAGCGGGCCGGCGACGAGGTTGCACGGGATCATCGGTGTCTCTCCCATCACGCCGTTCTCTTGGTGCTACAGCTGCGTCGGGTTGGGCGCGTCGCCGTACACCGCCTTGGGGTCGAACACCTTCTCCGACTCCGTGAACGTCAACGGCTGGCCCGCTTGATCCCCGAAAGGCACGGCCCGGTAGAAGCACGAGCGATACCCCACGTGGCAGCTGGCCCCGCCCTGCACGTCCACCCGCAGCCAGACGCAGTCCTGGTCGTCGTCGATCCGCAGCTCGCGCACCCGCTGCACCAGGCCGCTGGTCGCGCCCTTGTGCCACAGGCACTTACGGCTACGGCTCCAGTACACCGCCTCGCCCAGCTCGATCGTCCGCAGCAGCGCCTCTTGGTTCATGTACGCGTGCATCAGCACCTCGCCCGAGTCGATGTCCGTGGTCACGACCGGGATCAGACCGTGTTCGTCGAACTTCGGCGCCAGGTCGGCGCCCTCCTCGACCTGCTCCACGCTCCGCCTTACCGAAAACTCTGAAGCACTCATGTCCGCTCGATTCTCCGTTCTTTCTTGGCCGGATGGTGGCCCATGCCCCGCGCCGAGGGCGCTTGACGGCCATCGACCCCGCCCCGGGGCCGACCCCCGGCCGACGAAGCCTAGCGGCTAGGCGCAGCGCTTCCCGCCATCCCCCGAAATCCGCCCGGCCCGCCTCCGCGCTCCCCCGGAGGCCCCGAAGCGCACCGCCGCTTGGCGATCGCGCTTGACTTTAAAACGATCGTATGAAATGATTGTTTGATCGCCCCAGCCCCCGAAAGGCCTACGCCATGACGTCCATCGCCGCTACCCCTCCCGGTCCCGAACCCGCCCCGGCGAAGGCGACCCGCCGCGAGCTCCGCTTCGAGTCCCTGGCCGACATCCTCGCCGACGCCGAGGCCATGGCCGAGGCCCACGTCACCACCCTCGGAGGCTGGACGGCGGCGCAGAACCTCGACCACGTCCGCCGGCTGATCCATATCTCGCACGCCGGCGCCGACGTCACCCTGCCGTGGTTCTTGCGCCTGTTCGCCCGCATGATGAAGGGGCGTTTGCTGCGCTCCGGCATGCGGCCGGGCCTCAAGACCGTGGCGTACTTCCAGCCGCCGGACGACATCACCGTCGAAGACGCGCTCGCGGCGTTCCGGCAGGAGGTGAACGCCGCTTCGCAGCCCGGCGCGATGCGCCAACCAAGCCCGCTCCTCGGCAAGCTGTCCCACGCCGAGTGGGAGCAGCTGCACTGCCGGCACGCCGAGCTCCACTTCGGCTATGTGGTGCGGGCGTCGTGAGCGAAGACGCGTCGGACACGACCGAGGGCCGGCTGCTCCAAGCCGCGGTGGGCCTCTTCGCGTCGCAAGGCTTCGCCGCGACCCGCGTACGGCAGGTCTGCGACCAGGCCGAGGCCAACGTCGCCGCCGTCAACTATCACTTTCGCTCCAAGCGCGGTCTCTATGACGCCGCGATCGACCACGCCCGCGCCGCCAGCGTGGAACGCAGCCCCTGGGTCGCGCTCGACGCTAACCGCAACTTCTGGGCCCATGATGAGCCGGAAGTGCGCCTGCACCGCTTCGTCTCGATGATGCTCGACCACGCGCTCGACGAGCACGGCCGGCCGTCCGAGCTGGCCCGCATCCTGATCCACGAGATGCTCGATCCGACCGAGGCCTTCGAGCGCCAAGTCGACGTATCGATCCGCCGGGTCTTCGAAGCACTGGCCGACATCTGCCGACAGGTGCGCAAGGCCGCCGCGGGCCGCGCCCCGCGCAGCGCCGCCGAGCGACAAGCCATCGACGCCGTCGTGTTCCTCATCGGCGGGCAGTGCATGTACCCGGCCCTGGTCGCCGGCCTGCCCGACCCGCTGTACCCCGGGGTCTCGTTCGACGCCGACGGCCGGGTCGCGCTCGCGGATCGCATCACGGCGTCAGCGCTCGCCCAACTCCAGGCCGTAGACGCCGCCCCACAAACCAAACGCAAGACCAAGCCCAACACGCC
>JBCCXV010000330.1:0-3048 GCA_039191195.1 Planctomycetota bacterium | reverse complement strand
CTGCCCGAGCGGTTCATGACGGTGTCGGAGGGCGCCCGCGTCCGCAACGCGGTGTGCTGGTGGAGCGATCCGGCCGGCTTCCCCGGCGATTGGCTCGCGGACACGAGCGATGGTCGCGGCGCGGTGGCGATCGGCGCGCTCAAGCACGGCGCCGGGCGCGTGCTGGTGATCGGCGCCGGCGCCTACGCGTGGGACACGGGCGGGGCGTTGAACCTGCACGGGCAGGCCCTCCGCCGGCTTACGCACAACGCAGTGGGTTATCTGGGCGCGCAAGAGCTGCCGGCGTTGGCGTCGAAGCCGGTGTGGCGCGAGGGAGCGGTATTCGGCCATTGGCGGCTGGACCGTCAAGCCGAGCCTGTTGCGCCCGCCGAGGGCGCCGAGCGGCCCGACTGCATCGTGAGCTTCCCGGGGCCGCCGTCGTGGAGGCCGGGCGTGGCGGGCGAGGCGCTGGAGTTCAACGGCCACGGCACATACGTCGTGGGGCCGTCGCTCGCGGAGCCGGTTGAGGTCGATGCGCTGGGCGTACAGGCTTGGATCGCGGTGCGCGAGCTCCCCAAGGCGTTCGCCCCGGTCGTAGCGCAGCGGAACCGCGACGCGGGCTTCGCCCTCGGCGTGGACGAGCGCGGGCGGCCCGTGGCGCGCGTGGTCGTCGATGGCAGCGAGGTCTACTTCCAGCGCAGTACGCCGGCGCCGCTGGGCGAGTGGGTGCACCTGGCGCTTACCGTGTCGCCGGAAGAGGGCGTGACGCTGTATGTCGATGGCGAGGCGCTTGGATCCCTTGACGCGGTGAAGGGCCCAGTCGATCTGCCCGCAGATGTGCCGTTGATGATCGGCCGTGACCCCGAGACGGGGTTTGCGGATGAGATGTTCCCGCGCGGCGTTTTCAATGGGTTGATCGACGAGGTCCGCGTGACGGCCGACGCACCCACAGCAGCGCAGCTGCGCAAGGCGTATGCCCGCAAACCCGAAGCGGCCCCGGACCTTTCGATAGGCGATCGGTTCGCGGGCGACCCGCACCGCCCGCGGTTCCGTGCGATGGCGCCCACGGGCTGGGCGCACATGCCGCGTGCGCTTGTGCGTCGCGACGGCCGCTACGCGTTGCTCTATCAGGCCAACCCGGCGGGGCCGTACGCGTCGGCGACTCAGGTGGGCGGGTTGTCGAGCGAGGACCTCGTGCGTTGGCGGCCCGAACGGGCGCCGTTGTGTGTCGGTAGCGACGGCTTTGATGAGCGCGGGGTGTTGTTGGGCGCCGTGGTGGAACGGCTGGGTACTTGGTGGCTGTTCTACGCGGGTAAGAGCGAGGCGGAGGGGGGCGCTGCGGTCCGTATCGGCGCCGCGACGGCTCGGGGCGATGAGGACTTTGCCAAGCTGTCGGCGAATCCGCTGACGTCGGCACTCGCGGGCGACGCGCTAGCGGCGCCGCTGGTGTGGCGCGATGGCGATCGTGAGGAGGAGACCTGGCGCATGCTGGTGGCCGGCGCCGCGGACCACGGCCGGCCTGTGCTGCGCGGGTTTCGGTCCAGCGACTTGGCTGCATGGCGGCCCACGGGGCTTGCGCTGGAAGCACCGGACGGATCGGCCGGTGAGGCGTGGGGGGCGCCGTTCGGGCTCCCCGCGGGCGACGACAAGAGGCTCCTAGGCGTGAACGTCGCCGGGGCGGGCCCGGCTTACTGGGTCGGCCGGTGGGACGGCGATCGTTTCGCCGCCGACGCGCCCCAGCCCACGCCGGTGGACTTGTTCCAGGGTGTCGGTAGCCCGGCGATCGGGTATGACGAAGACGGCCAGCACGTCGCCATCGGCGTGATGTCCGAGACGCGCGACCGGGGTGAGCAACTCGCAGCGGGTTGGTCCCAGTGCTTTGCGCTGCCGCGACGGTGGTCGATCGACGAGCTCGGGCGTTTGCACCAGGCGCCGCACCCGGCGCTGAAGGCGCTCCGGGGCGAGGCGCTGGTCCACCCGGCGCAAGACCTGCTGCCGGGCGCCGCGGTCGAGCTCCGGCCGGGGTTCGGCGACGCGTGCGAGGTTGAGCTGCGCATCGACCCCGGCGAGGCCACGCGCATCGAGCTATCGGTCCGCCGATCCGAGGGCGGCGCCGAGGAAACCATCCTCGGGTACCACGCGCCGACGCGGTCGCTCAAGCTCGATCGCAGCCGTGCGAGCCTCACGAATCGCTACCTGCACGAGGCGGGGACCGCGATCACCGAGGCGCGGCTGCGCATGCCCGAAGACGACGGCCGGGTGACGCTGCGGGTGTACATCGACCGCTCGGCGCTCGACTACTTCGTGAACGACCGGGAGGCCTTCGGCGCCCGGTTATACCCGAGTCAGGCCGACGCCGTGGGCATACGGGTTTCGGCGCACGGGGGCACGGCGAAGATCGAGTCGCTCACCGTGTGGCCCCTCGAGCCGGGCGAATCGGGGTGACTGGATTCGAACCAGCGACCTCTGCGTCCCAAACGCAGCGCTCTACCAAGCTGAGCTACACCCCGTGGGGCCCGTGAGTCTACCCCGGCGGCGGCGGGGTTAGCGCGGGGCGTTGCGCAGGGCCATCCGCATGGGCAGGCCGGCCGAGTCGCACGCCCAGGCATTCGGCAGCCAGGCCCGCTGATCGGGCGGGGCGGCGGAGGCCCAGGCGAGGATGGCGGCGTCGATGAGGTCGTCTTCCGCGGCGCGGCCGCGGGACACGTCCGCGGCGGCTTGGGTGAGGACGGCGGCGCTGCCGGGCATGAGCTTGTGGAGCAGCGCGATGCGTTCCCGCTGGCCGGCGGAGGTCTTCTTGTTGTGGCGCATGGGGAGCGGGGCATCGCCGGGGCCGGCTTGCGCCCGGGCGAAGACCGCTTCGGGGTGGGCCTCGGCGAGGCGGTGGTGGCGCGGGGGTGACTTCGAGGCGTTGTCGGCACGGAGCCAGCGGTCGACCTCGCGCACCTTGGGGATGAGGTAGTAGGCCTGCTTGCTCAGGCCCTTGCCGATGGCGGCGCGGTTCGCGGCGTTGGCCGACGGGTAGTCGGGGGCGGCGAGGGCTTCGCGCGACGGCGCGGCGAACACGCT
>JBCCXV010000329.1:0-3063 GCA_039191195.1 Planctomycetota bacterium | reverse complement strand
TGTTCACCGACAAGAAGGCGATCATCAATCAGCGCGAGGTGGGGCTCGACTGCGCCTCGTTCCCGATGGCGCTGCGGGCGATGGTGCGTGAGAACCCGGACGTGGTGCTGATCGGCGAGATGCGCGACCAGGAGACCTTTGAGGCCGCGCTGCAGGCGGCGGAAACGGGTCACTTGGTTTTCGGGACGATCCACGCCAGCTCGGCGACGCAAGCGTTTGCGCGTATTTACGACCTGTTTCCGCCGGAGGAGCGTGAGGCGATCCGCTCGCTGCTGGCGTACCAGATGCAGGCGTTTGTGTATCAGAAGCTGTTGCCGACGCTGAAGCCCGAACTTCCGCGGGTGCCGGCCGTGGAGGTGCTTCTGCAGAGCCCGCCGACGCGTCGTTACATCCTCGACGGCCGCGAGCCGGAGCTGGAGAAGGTGATTTCCGACAACCGCGAGATGGGCATGCGCAGCTACGTAGATTCTCTGGTGGAGTTGGTTGAGACGAACTACATCCACCCGCGGGTGGCGCAGTCGGTCGCGCCCTCGCCCGAAGAGATCAAGATGCGTCTCCGCGGGATTACGACGCGGTGATCGCCCCCCGCCGTTCAAGCGTGTTCGTGTTGCTGTCGCTGTTGGCGGCGGCGTTGCTGTTTGGGGCGCCGGCGTCGGCTCAGCAGGGTGCGGATGCGGCGCCGGCCGGCGATCCGGGCGTGTTCACGCCGTTGATGAGCCTCGCCAAGCCGGTTCTTTTGTTTTTGCTCGTGTGGTTCTGGGCGTTCGCGTCGGGCTTCATGGACAAGGACGCGGGGTTCTATTACCTGCAGCGCAAAGCGTGGGCCTGGGCGCACATCGTCACGGGCGTGGCCGGGGTTGCGGCGGTGCTGCTGATCCCGATTTTCTGGGTCGGCTATCCGCTGGCGGTGGCGATCGTGGTGGGCGAGGCCGTGGCGTACGCCCAAGTGCGAAACAGGAAGGCGCCGTCGGGGGCGCGCTGGACGCTGAACCTGGGTTCCTTTAAGCAGCAGATCGAGCAGCGGAAGGAGAAGTCGGCGGTCAAGCGCTCGCCGGTGAAGGTGCTGGATTCGACCGGCGCCTCGGCGCCCCCGCCGCCGGCCGACGACCCCGGGGTGGAAGCGTGGGAAAAGATGGCCGAGGTGGTCGAGTTCGCGCTGCCGCGCTCGGCCGAGCGCGTGGACTTGGCGGCGGAGAAAGACAAGGCCCAATTCTCGGCCCGTGTCGATGGCGTGCGTTTCCCGCTTGAGGCGCCGGGCCCGAAGGACGCCGTGGCCGTGATGGACCTGGTGAAGAAGCTGTCGGGCTTGAGCCTGGACGAGCGCCGCCGGCAGCAGACCGGCAAGATGTCGGTGGAGTTGGCCGAGTACGGCGACCACAAGGTTCGCGTGCGCAGCCAGGGTTCGAGCCGCGGCATGCAGGTGTCGATGGAGTTCGATCCGCCGAGCGAGTTCCGGTTTGAGTTGGGCACGCTGGGCCTGCACGAGTCTCAGATGGAGATGCTGGTCCCGGCGCTGGACGCGCCCGGCGGGGTGGTGTTGGTCGCTTCTCCCCAGCGGAACGGCCAGACCACGGCTTGCCTGTCGATGCTCGCGCGGCACGATGCGTACACCTCGAGCGTGCTGACCTTCGAGCCGGAGAACGAGAAGGAGTTCGACCTCGAGGGCGTCGGGCACCGGACCTACGACCCGTCGATCGGGGACGACCAGCGCAACGAAGAGATGGCGTCGCTGCTGCGGACCGACCCCAACGCGGTGTATCTGGCCCGCTTGGCGGACAAGAAGTCGGCCGATCTAGCCTCGCGCTCAGCGGAGGACGTGCGGTTCTACCTGCCGGTGCGGAGCGGCGACACGATGTCGGCGGTGCGTTCGTGGGTCCAGGCCGTCGGCGACAAGCGTCAGGCGGCCGAGTCGCTGCGAGCGGTGGTGACCTGCCGATTGGTCCGCCGGCTGTGCCAGACGTGCCGGGCGCCGTACACCCCCGACCCGGACGCGATCCGGAAGATGGGCTTGCCCAAGGGCACCAAGCAGCTCTACCGGGCCTCGGGCAAGGTGGCGGTGAAAGACAAGGAGCAGGTGTGCCCGGCGTGTCACGGCATCGGGTACCGCGGCCGCATCGGGATCTATGAGGTCGCGGTGATCGACGGCGCGGCGCGCAGCTACCTCGCTTCGGGCGAGGCGGACCACCTGCGGTCGCACCTGCGCAAGGCCGGGATGATGTCGCTGCAAGAGGCCGGCCTGGCCCGGGTGTTGTCGGGCGATACGGACATCCGCGAGTTGACGCGGGTGATTTCGGCGTCCGGTTCGAGCAAGTCTTCGAAGGCCTCGAAGCCCAAAGCGTCTTCGGCCAAGGCGGGCTGAGTTGGCGGGGCGTGTAGCGGGAGCGGTTCGATCATGGTGCTGCTGAACTTTGCGATCGTGGTGTTCTTGGTCGGGATGGCGGCGATCTGGTCGACGTACGGGCTCTTTTCTGCGCTCGTGCACCTGTTTGTGGTGATCGTGGCCGGGGCGCTCGCCTTCGCGGTGTGGGAGCCGGCGGCGCAGCTGCTGCTGGGCTCGGTCCCGCCGATCGCGTGGACGGTGGGCCTGCTGCTGCCGTTTGTGGTGCTGCTGGCGGTGCTGCGTGTGCTGCTGGACAAGAAGGCCAAGGCCAACGTGCAATTCCCGGCGAACGTCAACCGCTTCGGCGGGGGATTGGTCGGAATCGCTTCGGGTTACTTGACGGCCGGCATCATGGTGTTCGGCCTGAGCCACCTGCCCTTGGAAGGGCTGTTGGGTTACAAGCCGTACAAGTACACGGGTGCCGTTCAGGAATTGGAGCCGGGCGACGGGCAGCTCTGGCCGATGCTGGACGTGGACCGCAAGGCTTACGCGTTCTTCTCAAAGCTGTCGGGCGGCTCGTTTGCGCCGACGTTTAGCGAGGCTACGCTCGCGAACGCGCGCCCCGACGGGGTGAAGCTGGCGGCGCTGACGGGCCTGCACCTGGAGGTCAGCCCGAACAGCGCTGCGGCGATCCGGCCCGGCGATGTGAGTTTGCAGTGGGCCAAGAAGGCCGAGCTCAGCGG
>JBCCXV010000328.1:0-3065 GCA_039191195.1 Planctomycetota bacterium | reverse complement strand
GGGTCAGCCCGTGCGCGTGCAACCGTCGGGGTGAGCGCGACGAGAGAGCGAGCATCGTCGAGGACCCAGGTCACGCCACACTGTTCGTGGTCCGACGGGCCCCGGATGCCCGGCCGTGTCTCGGCCGGTTTCGCGTCCAGATAAATCGGGTTCTTCACTAGGGCGGCCCCGATTTTCGACTTTCTGGCGGACGTCGCCGGTAGCGCGCGGGCCCGGGGGCCGATACCGCGAGAGGCGCTGTGCGCTGCCCTTGGATTCAGGTCGCCTTATGCCCACGCCATCGGTACCTACGTCAAGCAGCGTCGACGCCGCGCGAGGCCGCGGCGACCGACCGAGCCGTTGGACGGTGTGTCTGGGCTATTGGCCGGCGGCCCTGGCCTTGGCCCTGTGCGTCGCGGGCACGCTGTTCTTGCAGGAGCGGGCTTGCCAGACGGCCGAGGCCGCGGCCGAGCGCGAGTTCGAGCTCAACGCGGCCAAGGCCGTCGAACGCTTCGAGAGTCGGCTCCACGGGTACGGATCGCTGCTGTCGTGGGGCAAGAGCTTCTTCGACTCGTCGAACCACGTGGACCGCCAAGAGTGGTCTACGTTCGTGAGCCACGGCGAACTGAGCGCCCACTACCCGGGCGTGTACGGCTTCGCTTACATCCAGCGCGTGTGGCCTGAAGAGATCGACGCCTTTCTCGAAGAGGTACACGCGGACGGGGCTCCCGACTTCGCCGTCCGCGGTCGCTACGACTCGGACCGGCCGGCGACCGAGGCCGACGTCCACTACGTCATCAAGTACCACGAGCCCGCGAGCGAGAACCGCATGGCTTGGGGCCTGGACTTGGCCAGCCGTTCTGCGAGCAAGCGCTTCTACGACGACGCGATGCTCACGGGCAAGCCGCGGCTGTCCGACGGGCTCCGGCTCACGCAAGGGGGCGGTCAGCACGGCTTGGTGATGGTGGCGCCGATCTACGGCAAGGATGAGCCCCCTGGGCCCGAGGCTCGACGGCGCGCGTTGACGGGCTGGGTCGGCGTGCCGATCGGCATGCGCACGTTCTTCCGGGCCGAGCACGTGGCCGACTTCGATCGCCTGGCCCTGCGGGTTACCGAGCCGGTCAACGTGTCGGGCGACCCGGTCTTGTACGTGTCGCAACCGGACGTGTTCGACCGGGCCGACGTCTGGGAGCGTACGCACCGGGTGTCGGTCGCCGGTAAGGATTTTGTGCTTGCGCTGCGGCCGGCCCGGCCCGAGGCTTTTCCCGTGAACACCTCGGCGCCGTTGGCCGTGCTTGTCAGCGGGTTGGCGGTCAGCCTGCTGACGGCGGTCATCGTGGGCTCGTTGACGCACACGCGCGACCGCGCGCGGCGGCTGGCGTACGGGATGTCGGCGTCGCTGCGCGAGAGCGAGGCGCGCGCCGTCGCCCTGGCCGAGCACGCTCAGGCCGCGAGCCTGGCCAAGAGCCAATTCTTGGCGAACATGAGCCACGAGATCCGCACGCCGATGACGGCGATCCTGGGGTACGTCGACCTGCTCGACCCCGCTGCGGGCGGCGAGCTCGCCGACAACCCGGACCAGCTGGCCGTCGCCCTGGGCACGGTGCGGCGCAACGCCCAGCACATGCTGACGCTGATCAACGACATCCTCGACGTAAGCAAGATCGAGGCTGGCCGGATGAGTGTCGAGCGGATCGCCACGTCGCCCGTCGCCATCGTTCAGGAAGCCGTGACGCTGATGCGGCCTAAAGCGCAGGCCAAGGGCGTTGGGCTTGGGATCCACTACGACACCCCCGTGCCGGCGCAGATCGTGTCGGACCCGACGCGGCTGCGTCAGATCTTGGTGAACCTGTTGGGCAACGCGGTGAAGTTCACCTCCGAGGGCGGGGTCACGCTGCGCATCGCCTGCGATCCCACGGCGTGCTTGCTGCGGCTCCGCGTGGAAGACACCGGCATCGGCATGACGCCCGAGCAGCGCGATCGCATCGCGGAGTTCGAGGCCTTCGCCCAGGCCGACGACTCCATGGCCCGCGAGTTCGGGGGGACGGGCCTGGGCCTGCGCATCTCCCACGCGCTGGCCGAGATGCTCGGCGGACGCCTGGACGTCGAGTCCGAGTTCGGCCGGGGCAGCGCCTTCACGGCGACGGTGTCGACCGGCGACCTACAAGGCGTCGCCATGCTCGACCCCGAGCAAGCGGCCAGGCCGGAGAACGCCGAAGACGCTCCCGTCCGCGCCAAGACGGGAGAGGCGCCGCTCGCGGGCCTGCGCGTCCTGCTGGCCGAAGACGGGCCGGACAACCAGAAGCTCATTGGCTTCCACTTGCGCAAGGCCGGGGCCGAGGTCACGCTCGCCGACAATGGGCGCTTTGCGATCGACGCCGTGGCAGCGCGGCCTTCGGGGGAGGGCTTTGACGTGGTGGTGATGGATATGCAGATGCCCGAGGTCGACGGCTACACCGCGACGCGCCGGCTCCGGTCCGCGGGTTTCGTAACGCCCATCTTGGCCCTGACCGCCCACGCGATGGCCGGGGATCGGCGGAAGTGCCTGGACGCCGGATGCGACGACTACTACACCAAGCCGATCGACCGCGACGCCCTGATTGAGGCCTGCCTGGCCTGGGCCTCCGGGACCAAGACGCGTGCCGAGCCCGGCGCCGGCCGGGCCGTGGCCTGATGGTCTGGCCGTGCCCCGCCTCGCGGGTCCCCGTCGTGATGGAGCGTATCGGGATCGAACCGATGACCTCCTGCTTGCAAAGCAGGCGCTCTCCCAGCTGAGCTAACGCCCCGCGGCGCACAGTTTACCGTGCCTGGGCGGGCGCGGGCCACGCGCGCGTTGGCTTTTGGGCTTGGTTGCGTTTGCACAACCTGATCGCCCACCGCGGTTGCGGCCTACTATCGCGCCAGGCTCGGCGACGTCGCCGAAGGGTATGTGTCTCGGCCCGCCCGTTTCGCCGGTCTTCGCGTTGCTCACAGGAACTCCGTTCTGCCGCTCGCCTTGTCCCGCTCTGTGATGACGTGGTCCGCCCGCTTCGCGCTGGGCGTTTCGTTGGCCTTGCCCGCGGCGCTGGTCCGGGCCGAGACGACGG
>JBCCXV010000327.1:0-3092 GCA_039191195.1 Planctomycetota bacterium | reverse complement strand
GGCGTTCGCTCTGGTGGATGGTCTTCTCGAGGCGGTAGGCGTAGAACGGCTCCACGCGTACGGGGTCTCCGACGCGGGTGTACATGCCGGCGCAGCCCAGGATGTCGCCAGGCCGGTCGGGATCGACAAGCACCAACAGGGGGCGGCTTCGGCGTGCGGCGGGCTCAAGGCGTTGGGCGATGCGATTGGCGTCGGGGCTGAGGGTGGTCAGGCCGTAGCCGGCGGCGTAGGCCAAATCGACGAGTGCGTCGCGGTCGTTCGGGTTGGCTTCGCGTACGTGGATCAAGGTAGGTCTCGGCTTACGCTCGGGGTCGGCGGGGTGGTGAAGACGGGGGCGCGGGCCGACGCAACGCCGCCGTATAAGGCGGTGGCGGGTCTGGTAGGCGGCTCAGGTCCATCGAGGATTCACGGCGCGGGGCTTCGTGGTGCCGGAGGTGTCGTTGTTCGGCAGGCGATTGCTTGGGTCGCGCATCGGGGCCTCGCTTGGCCCTGTGGCTTCGGGCATCCGGCATCGGGCGCGGAACCGCATCGGCCGGCTTGGTCGCCGCTGCTTGTGTGTTGATAGAGCGTCGGACCCGCGTCGGTGCAGATCGGCGCCGTAGAACCGATCCACGGCCCAACCTTGCGTCGGGCGGCGGTGATCACCACGCGAAGCGAGTTGCTTCGCACGACTCTTGTACGCTGGGCTGGCGCCCGAGGCCAAGCTACTGCTGGGCTGGTGGCCGGTCAAGGAACTTTCGCGTGGCCTACGTTCTGTTGTTCTGCTGGGGCTGTGGGCGGGGTGTTGACCCGGTCCAAGCGTGCTGATAGCACTATCCGTGTCCGACGCTTGCTTTCCTGGGCGCGTGATGGTTTGCGCCTCCAAGCGCGCGGGGCACTGGGGTCGGGACAAGGTCTACAAGAGGGCGAGCGTGTGGTCGCCTGATCGCGTCACGCTGATTCGGCAGGATGGTTGTTGTTCTTGTTCGCAGGCGGAGCTGGGTCGGCGTGGCTCTGCATCGTGCTTGGGCCTGGCGTGCTTGCTTGATCGCCTCGCTCTTGACGGGAGATGCGGCCTGTCACCGATGCGTGAGTCGTTTGGGCGTGGCGTAGTCCTCAGCGGGAGCTTTGTGGACCGCGGCGCGTGGTCTGGGTCCGCGGGGGTCGCCAGCGTTGCCCTGATTGCGATGGAGGTTTGTTATGCGACTTTTTGCACGGTTTCAGGAAGGATGCACGCTGTGATGCGAACCGCTTGTCGGCGTTTTGGTTTGGGTCCGTCGTGTTGGCTCGCGGTTGTGTTCGCCGCGGCGCTCGGGTTTGCGCCGTGGGTGTACGGCCAAGAGGCTGCCCCGGCTGCGCTGGAGGTCCCGCCTTGGGGCGGGCTTGACTACGCGGAGAGGGTTCTGGCCGAGGCCGCGGAAGCCGAGCACGTCGTGGTGGCCAGCTTTGGCACGTCGGCGGAGGGCCGCGACCTGTGGTCGGTGCGCATGTCGCACACGCCGGAGGGTGGGCGAGTCCCCGTGGGTCATCGCAAGGTGCTGCTGATCGGTCTGCAGCACGGGGATGAGCCGGCGGGGGGGGCGGCGCTGCTCGACATGATCGCCGATCTCTCGGCGGACCCCGATCGGCTTCCGCACGCGCTTGAGCTTTGGGTTGTGCCCGTCCTGAACCCCGACGGGGCCGAGCGCGATCAACGCCGTAACGCCAACGGCTTCGACCTCAACCGCGACCACGTGATCCTGAGTCAGCCCGAGACGCGGGCCCTGCACGCGCTGGCTCGTTCGATCAGGCCGCATGTCGTGGTGGATTGTCACGAGTTCAACCGGACCAGCGGAGACTACGCGGAGCGGGGCTGGTTCGAATGGCCGGAGATCATGCTGGGCGCGTGCAGCCACCCGATGATCCCGGCGGCGATCCGAGAGCGTGGGCAAGGGTTTGTGCGCGGCGGCATGACCGCGGGCGCGGGCCCGCGCTTTCCGGAGCCAGACGGGGGCGACTTCCACTACTCGCGCTACTTGGTTGGCGCGGCGCCCGGGGTCTTGGGGGGCGAACTCCGGCCGAGCACGCTCGACGCCGACGACGCCCGTAACGGCCTGGCTCTGGCGACCGGCGGGGTGGGGCTCATCATCGAGTCGGGCATCCGGCGTTCTGCGCAAGACCCTCACGCCGATCTGCCCCGGCGTGTCGCGGCGTATCGATCCCTGCTGAGCAGCATCCTCCACGCTCCGATCGATCCGGCGGTGTTCGATCTGCACGAGCCGGCTTTTTCTCCCCGGGGCATCCCGCGGGCGATCCCGACGGACTTCTTTTGGGTGATGCGTGACCCCGTGCTCACGCCGGTAAAGGTGATCGAGGCGGAGACGGGCGCGGTACGCGAGGTGGCGTCGGCCCGTGTGATGGACGTGGTGGCGATCAAGTCCGCGGCGCCTCTGCCGATCGGTTATGCGGTCTCGGGTGAGCGCGCGGAGGCGGTGGGTCTCGCGCGCGGGTTGCTGGAGGCGCACGGCTTGGGCTTCGTCGAGCTGCGTGAGGCTGCGGAGGTCGATGCGGAGCGTGTGGAGCTCGTGCGCATCGAAGAAGACTACGACCCCCAGTACCACCGATACGCGGGTCGGCAGATCACGTCGCGGCGTGCGGCGGAGTCGATGGTCCTGCCGGCAGGTTCGCTGGTGGTGCGGCTGGATGCGTTGCCGCCGAGGGACGCGCGGCGGGCGGCGGCGCTCCTGGAGCCTTGCATGAAGTTTGGGCTGTTCCAGTGGCCCGCGTGGCGTGCGACGGTGGCAGACGACGCGGTCTTACCGTTCTTGCGTTTGACCACGCCAAGGGGGCTGCCGGGGCTTGACGCCCCCGGGTTCAATCCCTTTGCGACTTCGAGAGCGGCCTCGGCCGGGTTCGCCCCATAAGCATGCGGCCGGTCGTGTCTTGTTGGTTGTCAGCGCCAGTGGCGGTGGTGGGCGCCGGGCTTGGCTGCGCCGCGGATGATCCTGCGACGTCGGGCGCGGCGTGTGTCGGCGGCGTTCCTACTGCAGCCATGTCGCGGGCCCTCGGACGACGACGAGCAAGATGACCGCGGCGACGGCGTACAGCAGGGCCACCAGGGGCGCGACCCACTT
>JBCCXV010000326.1:0-3101 GCA_039191195.1 Planctomycetota bacterium | reverse complement strand
GGGCGGCGCACCAGACGGGCTGGACGGCGCTGGTGGCGCGTTGCGCGCAGGACTTGGCCCGGGCCGAGCAAGGGCGCGGAGGGTGACTGGCGTGGTTAGCGGTTGAGCAGCAGGACGACCAGGCCGGCCTGGGCGAGCAGGAGTCCGGCGGTCATCACGGCCAGGGCGAGCGGCTGGGGCTTGCGGCGGGCGCCCTGGGGCGGGGTGACTTGCGCGAGTTGGGCGGCGCTGTGGGCGGGGCACAGGCGTGCGGGGACGCCGCGTCGTGCGCGGTCTTGCACGATGGCGAGGATGAGGTTGGCGTCGAAGGTGGTGAGGCCCAGGGCTCGGCCGAGGCGGAGCAGTCGTTCGCGTCGGTCGGCGGGGAGCAGGGCGCCTTCCAGTGATTCGGCGGCGCGCTGGGCGAGCACCCAGCGGGGGTCGGACGGCGCGAGGCGGGGTTCGTCGCGGTCGGTGGTGTTGCGCCCGGGCGCGGGTCGGCGGCTTTCGACGGCGGGCGCGGCCGGGCGGGGCTGTTCGCGGCCGACCAAGCGCAGCGCGGGTTGCGTGGGCGCGGGGCTCGAAGAGCGGCGGGCGGGGTTGGGGTCGAAGCCTTGGGGCATCACGGTGCGGGCGAAGGGCTGGTGGTTTCCAGATCAACTCTACCCCGCGAACGCCGTGATCCAAGGGGGAGTTTGTGTGTGCTGTGCCGATGGTCGGGCAAGGTCCGGATAACCGCTTGCGGGGTTTGGCGAAGCTGGGGTCTGTGGGGGCTAGGCTTGGGGATGCATGCGATGACGGTGGCGCAAGAGGTTGGGGCGTTCTTGGCGGTCTGCCGCACGGCGGCGTTATCGACGGTGGGCGCAGATGGCTCGCCTTACGCGGCGAACGTGCAGTTCGTGGCGGACGCGGGTTGGCGGCTGTGGTGGTTGTCGAGCCCGGGGTCGCGTCACTCGCAAGACGTGGCGGCTCGGCCGGAGGTTTCGGCGTGCGTGTACGGGCACGACGACCGGGCGGTGCAGATCCACGGGGTGCAGATGACCGGGCGGGCTGACGAGGTGGCGATGGGCAGCGCAGAAGGAGCCGCGGCGCTGGCGCGGTATCGGGCGAAGCTGGACGACGCGGTTTCGGCGGTGTCCGACTTCGATGCGGTGCTGGCGCGGATGCGGCTGTACCGGCTGACGCCGGGGTGGGTGCGGTGGATCGACAACCGCAAGGGGTTTGGTTGGAAGGTGGAGCTGCGGCCGCCCGGGGCGTGAGTCAGTTGGCGGGGGGCGCGATGCCGAGGGCTTGGAGCGAAGCAGTGAGGAGTGCTTCGGGCTCGGCCATGCGCCCGGCGCCTTGGGTGCGGCAGGCTTGCCAGCCGTCGTCGGGCCCGACGGTTTGGAAGGCGGGCAGGAGTTCTTGGAGCAGCGCCAGGTTCCGCTGAACGGTGGGGCGGGCCCACATGTCGGCGTTCATGGCGGGGGCGACGAGCAGGGGCGTTTCGGCGGGCAACGCCGAGGCGGCGAGGGTGACGGGGTCGTCGCCCATGCCCTGGGCGAGTTTGGCGAGGGAGTTGGCGGTGCAGGGGGCGATGAGCATCGCGTGGCACCAGCGGGCGAGTCCGATGTGGGGGCTGTCGGGCCGGTCGTCGGGGTCCCAGATGGAGGTGACGACGGGTTGGCCGGACAGGGCCTGGAAGGTGGTGGGGCCGACGAAGCGCTGGGCGGCTTGGGTCATGGCGACGCGGACATCGACGCCGGCCTGGGCGAGCTTGGAGGTGAGGGCGGCGGACTTGTACGCGGCGATACCGCCGGTCACGCCGAGCAGGAGGCGGCGCGGGCCGGTTTGGTCGGCGGCGGTCATGGGGTTCTCGTTAGCCGATCTCGGGGCGCCGGGGTCGGCGCGGGGCGCGGCTTAGATGATGATGTCGTCTTCGCCCGGGCCGGTGGCGGCGGGGGCTTCGACGGCGGCGGGGTCTTGTCCGGCGTCGGTGAGGGCCTCGACGACGGACTCGGGCATCATCTCTTGGTCGGTGAGGCGGTAGGCGAGCTTGCCCTCGACGATCTCGGCGACGGCGAGCTCGAAGGCGCTGCGGCCGTTGCGTTCGACCAGCGGGCGTGCTCCGTCCATGAGCTCACGGAGGCGGTGCTGGACCAGGGCGGTGAACTTGAAGCGTCCGCCCATGCGGTGGATGAGGCGGTCGTCCTTGAGGGCTTCGATCATGCGGGTCGGCTCCGGCGTGAGGGCTGGGGGTTCCCGGGGTCGGCCGGGGGTGGGGTCGGCCGAGCCCAGCACTATAGCGGGGCCCGGGTTGGACGCCAAGCGAGGGTGGGCGGGGCGGGTTCGGCGGGGCGGGGCCCGGATGCGGGGGCGTGGGGTCGGTACGATCCCGGCCATGCTTGCGAGCCTGGCTTGGATTAATGCGTATCTGGACCGCCCGGTGGGGCTGGAGGAAGCCGTCGAAACCCTGACCGGGGTGGGGTTTCCGGTGGAGGAGACCCGACCTGTGGAGGGGGGCGATACGGCCCTGGACGTGGAGGTGACCAGCAACCGCCCGGACATGCTGAGCCATGTCGGGGTGGCGCGGGAGCTGGGGGCGGCGCTGGGGCGCGAGCTGCAGGCGCCGGAGCTCGCGGGGTTGGCGGCTTCGCCGGCGACGGGTCTGGTGGGGATCGAGGACGCGGGGTGCTCCCTGTTCACGGGTGTGGTGATCCGTGGGGTGAAGGTGGGGCCGAGCCCGGCGTGGCTGCGTGAGCGGCTGGAGGCGGTGGGGCTTCGTTCGATCAGCAACGTTGTGGACGTGACCAACTACGTGCTGCTCGAGTTGGGGCAGCCGTTGCATACCTACGACCTGGGCAAGGTGGCCGGCGGGAAGCTGGTGGCGCGGGCGTCGAAGCAGGGCGAGAAGCTCAACACGCTCGACGGCCGGTCGCACGAGCTGCCGGCGGGGCTCTTGGTGATCGCCGACGACGCGCGTCCGCAAGGCTTGGCCGGGGTGATGGGCGGGGCGGATTCGGAGGTGACGGATTCGACGACGGACCTGCTGCTGGAGGCGGCGCGGTTCGACCCGCTTCGGGTGCGGACGGCGGCGCGGGGGCTGAAGATCTCGACCGACTCGAGCTACCGGTTCGAGCGCG
>JBCCXV010000325.1:0-3106 GCA_039191195.1 Planctomycetota bacterium | reverse complement strand
TGATCGAGCACGGGGTGGCGGGCCGAGACGAGGTCGAGCGCTGGTTCGCTCACCATCTCCGGCCGGCAGTACGAACGCTTCCGGGCCAGTTCGGCGAAGCCGCGGAGCACGTCGAGCTCGGCCGCGGCGTCGGCGTAGGGCGTGAGTGCGCCGGAGCAGGCCGTGGCCTGCTCGCACAACCGTGCGAAGAGCTCTTGTTCGTGCGCCAGCGCTTGCGACTCGGCGGACAGGGCTTTGTCCTCGAAATCCTTGAGCTCGGGCGTGATGTAGCGCTCGGCGTTCTTGAGGGTCTGCTTGCGCTTCCACTCGGGCGGGGCCTTGCTGCGCTGGGCGGCGGACAGCTCGATGTAGTAGCCGAAGACCTTGTTGAAGCCGACCTTGACCGTGGGGATGTTGTGCCGTTGCGAGAGGTCGGCCTGGTACTGGGCGAGCCAGTCCTGAGCGTTGGTGCCGAGTTGGCGCAGGCGGTCGAGCTCGGCGTCGTAGCCGTCGCGGATGAGCCCGCCGTTGCGGAGGTGGGCCGGCGGCTCGTCGGTGCAGGCCTGCGCCATGACGGCGGCGAGTTCGAGCAGCGGCGGGGCGGTGTCTTCGAGCCGGTCGAAGTAGGCCCGGACGCTGGGGCGGTCGGCCAACGCTTCGAGCAAGGGCGCAACCGCCGCGGCGGACTGACCGAGGGCGACCAGGTCGCGCGGCGTGGCCCGGCCGACGTTCAGCCGGCTGACGATGCGGGGCACGTCTTGCACCGGGGCTAAGGCTTGCCGGAGGTCGCGGGCGAACAGGTCGTCATCGGTCATCGCCTGTACGGCGTCGTGGCGAAGGCTGATCGTCTGTAGGTCTCGGCTCGGGTACGCCAGCCAGCGGCGCAGCAGGCGTTTGCCCATGGGCGTTCGGGCCCCCTGCACGGCGCCGAGCAGGGCCATGCCGGTGTCGCCGGTGCGGAGGGTGCGGACCACTTCGAGCGAGGCGAGCGTGGCCGGGTCGATGACTAGGTGTTGTTCTCGATGAAACGGGAGGATCGGCCGTAGGTTGGGCGTGGGCTTGCCGGTGGGCGTCCGCTGGGTTTGGCGGAGGTAGTCGAGCACGGCGCCGGCGGGGCCGAGGGCGGGGTCGTCGTCTTGGAAGCCGAAGCCGCCGAGGTGCGCGGTGGCGAATTGCCTGCAGAGCGCCTCGAACGCGGCGCGCTGGCCGAACACCCCAACGGGTCGGGGCGTGACGGCTGGGGGTACGGCGGCGCCCATGGAATCGGCGAGTTGCTGGGCGCGGGGGGGCGGCTCGCCGGTGGCGGTCTCGGCGACGAGGAGTTCGCTGGGTGACAGGCGGGCGAGCTCGGTAGCGAGGTCGGGCAGGCGGTCGAACGAGGCCGCACGAAACTCGCCGGTGGACACCTCGCACCACGCCAGTGCTGCGGGGCCGTTGGGCTGATCGCCGGAGGAAAGGAACGACACCGCGGCCAGCGGGTTGTCGGCGCCGGCGTCCAGGAGCGACTCGTCGGTCAGCGTACCGGGGGTGAGCACGCGGGTGACGGCGCGCTCGACCACGCCCTTGGCCTGCGAGGCGTCTTGGGTCTGCTCGCAGACCGCGACGCGGTGGCCGGCCTCGATCATGCGCTTGAGGTAGGGCTCGACGCTGTGGAAGGGCACGCCGGCCATGGGCACGCCCTCGGTGCGCTGGGTGAGGGTGACGCCGAGGGTCTGGTGGGCCAGGAGGGCGTCTTCGAAGAACATCTCGTAGAAGTCGCCCATGCGGAAGAACAGCACGCAGCCGGGGTGCTCGTCCTTAAACCGGCGGTACTGCCGCATGGCCGGGGTGTCGAGGTTGGGGCCCTTGGATTTCGCCACGGGGTGAGGGTAGTGGCTGGCCCCACGGAAGGGCCCCGGAAATGACCCCGAGAGCGCCCGTGAGGGTGTCGACACCTCGGCGCCGTTTGGGCGTCGCGGCGATGATGCGGTCATGGAAGGTTTGTTCGGACAACCTCCCCCGGAATCCCCGCCCCCGGAATCCCCGCCCCCGGAAGTTTGCTCCGCCAAAACGAAGCGTGCCGTTTGCGTGGGCCCGCCCCGCGACGACGTGGTGCAGGTGGCGGTGGAACGCGGGCTCGATCACGTGGACGGGCTGACGTACCTGGACCCGCCGGGGCGCGAGCTAGCGGTGGGTGACCGGGTGCAGGTGCCCTTGGGCCGAAAGGACAAGCCGACGCGCGGCGTGGTGGTGGCCCGGGGCAGCGAGGGGCCGACGCCGTTGCGCCTCAAGGCGGTGCTGCGGGTCGAGCCCGGGCCGGCCTTGCCGAAGGAGCTGGTCGAGCTCGGCCGATGGATCGCCCGGTACTACGCCTGCCCGCTGGGGGTGGCGCTGTCGTCGATGCTGCCGGCCGCGGTGAAGCACGGCACGGGGTCGACGGTGAAGCGTTACGTCCGCACCCCGCCCCCGGAAACTCCGGACGTAGAGCTGCAAGGTGATGGCAAGCAGCCCCGGTTGTCGAAGCAGCAGCGGGCGCTGATCGACGCTCTGCCGGCCGAGGGCGCCTGGGTCGCGCTCGACGTGCTCATGGGCGCGGCGGGGGTCAAGACCACCGGGCCGGCCCAGAAGCTCATCGACGCCGGCTTGCTCGAGGCCGAGGACCGGCCGACGGTGCGGTCCCGCCTCATCACCGAAGCCCAGACCCAATGTTCCAAGCGGTCGCCCATCCCCGACGACCGGCTCACCCCCGGGCAGGCCGACGCGATCACGCGGTTGAAACAAGCCTCATCGCAGGGCTTCGGCGTCCATTTGCTCCACGGCGTGACCGGAAGCGGCAAGACCGAGGTGTACCTGCGCCTGATCGAACACGTGCTTGGGGCAACTCCGAGTCGCGAACTGCTAACGTCGAATGGCGGAGCGAGAGATCGCCTAGCGAGCGCTTCTGAAGCCACCTCTGGGGTTGCTTCCGGGGGCGGGAGTGTCATCGTTCTGGTGCCGGAGATCGCTTTGACGCCGCAGACGGTTGCGCGGTTTGTCGGCCGGTTCGAGCGGGTGGCCGTGCTGCACTCCGGGTTGACGGCGGCGCAGCGCCACGCCGAGTGGCGACGGATTCATGCTGGGGAAGTCGAGATCATTATCGGTGCGCGGT
>JBCCXV010000324.1:0-3115 GCA_039191195.1 Planctomycetota bacterium | reverse complement strand
GAAGAAGTCGGCATCGACGGCTGGCGCCTCGACCAGGGCTACCAAGTCCCCCTGAACGCCTGGGAAGAGATCAACACCGCCGTCCAACAAGCCAGCCAGGCCCGCGCCGACGCCGGCCACGAATACGGCACCCTCGGCTACATGGTCTCGGAAATCTGGGACAACGAGTACCGCATCCGCGACACCGCCTACGGCAACGGCCCCGACCCCGTCCTGCCCTCGGCCTTCGATTTCCCAACCCGCTACGCCGCCGTCCAGGTCTTCGCCGGCGACGAAGGCGGCTACTCCGGCCGGCCCGCCTACGGCCTCGCCGAAGGGCTCAACACCCAGAACGTCTACCCCGACGCCGCCCAGCCCAACCTCATGCTCGGCAACCACGACCTCCTCCGCTTCGGCGACCTGCTCCAACGCAACAACATCGCCGACGTCGACGACCCCGAGTACTACGCACGCCACCGACTCGCCTTCCTCTTCCAGGCCGCCTACACCGGGCCTATCACCACCTACTACGGCGAAGAGATCGGCGACGAAACCCCCAACTTCGCCAACCAGGTCTCCTGGAACTGCGTCGGCCAAGGCCTCTGCGACGACCACGTCGCCCGCACCTCCGGCAAGGTCCTCGGCGTGAGCGTCACCAGCCCCGAGCTCCGCCCCGAGCAGGTCGACCTCATGGTCTTCTACCGCGACCTCATGGCCACCCGCGGCGCCAACGACGCCCTGTCTCACGGCGAGAACACCGTCCTCTTCGCCGACAACGAACTCTACGTCGCCCTCAAGCAGCACCTCGGCCAGCAGATCCTCGTCATGCTCAACGTCGGCGACTCCGCCCGTCAGTTCAGTCTCAGCAACGACCTCTTCGACGACTATTCCGGCGACACCGACGTGCTCGTCGGCGTCCTCGGCGTCGCCGAGGGCGCCCAGCAACTCGACTTCGTCCTCCCCGCGCTCACCGGCGCCTACGTCGAACTCGTCTCCAGCACCCTCGCCGGCGACGCCAACGACGACGGCGTCGTCGACCTCCTCGACTTCGACCTCCTCGCCCAAAACTTTGGCCAAGGCCCGGGCTTCCTCAGCGGACCTTCCGGGGGCGACTTCAACGCCGACGGCGTCGTCGACCTGCTCGACTTCGACACCCTCGCGCAGGCCTTCGGCAGCTCAAGCCCGGCCACGATTCCCGAGCCCGCCACCACCGCTCTGCTCGCCCTCGCCGGCGCCGGCGTCATCGCCCGCCGCCGTCGCGCCTAAGCGCCGCCCACCTCAACCCACCGGCGCAGCACACGGCGACTCCTGCGCCGACACAACTCCGCGCGAAGACTCCCGCCGCATGTAGCACAACGGCTGGCCGAACAGCGACAGCGCCTTCTCCACCACAAACCCTTCGCGCTCGTAGAACCCAAACGCCGGCGTATCCTTCGCCGCCTCCAGCGTCACCGCCGCGTACGCGCCTTGCTCCGCGAGCGCCACGACGTGGCGCAGCATCGCACGACCCAGCCCGCTCCCCTGCGCCGCCGCCACCGTGCCCAGGATCAGCAGCTCCAGCCTCCGGTCGTCGCCCGGGTGCTTCTCGCTCATCACCCGCATCGCCGCCAGCATCCGCCGCGGACCCATCATCCGCAGCATCCGCCAAGCCATCCGCACCAGGTCCAGCCCGCCCGGCTCGTACCCGTAGTCGTGTGCAAACGCCACGCACGCCAGCTCGCCATCGACACGCGCCCCCAACAGCCGCGCGCCCGGTGCCTTCAGGAAGCACTCGAGCATCGTTCCCATCATCACCCGCGCGTTGTGGTGCGCCGGCCTGCCCGGCTTGTCGGGAGGGTCCGGGGGGACCATCGGGTGACCCGCAAACGCCTGGGCCAACACCTCCAGCGCTTCGGCTTGCTCCGCGGGCGATAGGGGGGTGATGGTGGGGGTAGCGTCGTAATCTGCAGTGATGTCCATGACAGCATTATGCTTGGTGCACATCAACCGGGAGCGATTCGATGCAAGAGCACAACCTCAGCGACGCGAGTGAGCCAAGCCAGTTTGGGTGGGATCGAGCTGTCCAGTACATCCGCGGACTCACAGACAAGCAGTTTGTCGAGCTCTTCTACCAAGTCGCCGCGGACCGCAATCCTCTTGAACAGCCACAAGACGGGACGACGTGGCTGGTCTTGGCTGAAGTGACACCCCTCACAGATACACAGCAGTTCGACATCGCGTATCTCGCCACACCGTCCTCGAAAGAGGATTGGGATGACGAAGCGCCGATCTGTCAGCACGGGGAATGCACCAATTGCGGCGCCAAGATGTATTGCTGGTCCAAGCGGGCCGGCTGCCCCGTGTGCGGTGCGCCCACTTACTGCACGTAACTCTCGTCAATCCGCGCTGCTCAGCATCGCCGCGTCCTCGATCGGCGCCGGCAGGCTCGACGCGCCCATCAGATGCGCATCGATCCGCCGCGCGGCGCCGCGACCCTCGGCGATCGCCCACACAATCAGCGACGCGCCGCGACGCATGTCCCCGGCGACAAACACGTTGTCCACGCCCGTCGCGAAGTCGCCATACGCGCTCGGCACCACCCCGCGCTCCGAGGCGATGCCCATGTTCTTGAGAAGCTCGGGCGTGTCGGCGCCGGTGAAACCGATCGACAAGAAGCACAGGTCGGCCGGCACGTCCTTCTCCGACCCTTCGATCTCGGTGCTGGTCATCCGCCCGGTCTCGGGGTCCTGCTTCCAGTCCAGCATCGCGATCCGCACGGCGCCCAGCTTCGTCGGGTCGTCCTCGCTCGGCACAAACGCCTTCGGAAGCACCCGGAACTCGCGCGGGTCCTTCCCGAACTTTGCCTGGCCCTCGGCGTGTCCGTAGTCGACGTAGAACGTCCCGGGCGGGCCCGGCCAAGGGTGCTGCTCGTCGCGGTAGTCCGGCTCGCGCTGGCGACGCGTGATGTTCACCACGCTACGGCAGCCCTGTCGCAACGCCGTGCCGATGCAGTCGGTGCCCGTGTCGCCCCCGCCGATCACGACGACGTCTTTGTCCTTCGCGTCGATGAACTTGCCGTCGGCGAACTCCGAGTCGAGCAAGCTCCGCGTCGACTGGTGCAGGTACGCCATCGCCCGGTGCACGCCGTCGAGCTCGG
>JBCCXV010000323.1:0-3115 GCA_039191195.1 Planctomycetota bacterium | reverse complement strand
GGCGGCGGAGCCGGCGAAACCGACGAGGACGCCTTCGCCGTCGGCGCCGAGGTCGTCGATCTTGCGGACCTTCACGGCGTCGGGCTTGGCGACGGTGTCGCCCATGGAGACCTGGCCGTCGGCCCCTAGGGCGACCTGACCATCGCGACGGACGGTGAGGACGGTGGTGCTGCGGATGCGTGGGCGGGCCGGAGGCTCGGAGCGGAGGGGTTGGCGTGGCATGGCGGGGAGCTTACGCGTGTTGAAGGCACGCTTGGGGGCGTAGATTGCGGCGATGGACGAAGCCGGTTTCGAGGTCGAGGCGGAGGGTGAGTCGGGCGCGGGCTCCGGCGATGCGGTCGGTCATCTGCCGGTGCTGATGGATGCGGTGATGCGTTTGCTCTCGCCGGCGACGGGCGAGCGCGTGGTGGACTGCACGCTGGGTCGGGGGGGGCACGCCGAGGCGCTGCTGCGGGCGGTGGGGGCGTCGGGCGGGCTGACGGGGTTTGATCTCGATGGCGGGAACCTGGCGTTTGCGCGGTCGCGGCTCGAGGCGCTTATCGCAGAGGGTGGGCCGGCAGAGGGGGCGGGGCTGCGGCTGGTGCACGGGTCTTTCGCGTCGCTGGCGACGGCGCTGCCGGAGGGCGAGCGGGTGGACGTCTTGCTGGCGGACCTGGGGGTGGCGTCGAACCAGATCGACGAGCCGTCGCGCGGGATGAGCTTCCGGGTGGCGGATGCCCCGCTGGACATGCGGATGGACCGGGATTCGGGGGGTCCGACGGCGGCGGACTTGATGAACGAGGCGCCGGTGGAGCAGATCGCGGACTGGCTCTGGCGGTACGGGGAGGAGCGGTTGTCGCGTCGGATCGCGCGCAAAATTGGTGAGGCGCGGTCGCGGTCGCCGATCCGTACCACGGGCGACCTGTCCCGGATCGTGCGCGCGGCTTATGGGCCCTCGGGTCGGAAGCAGCGGATCGACCCGGCGACGCGGGCGTTTCAAGCGATCCGGATCGTCGTGAACGGCGAGTTGGATGCGCTGGATCGCTTGCTCCAGGCGTTGCCCGGGCGCATGGCCGACGGAGGCCGTGCGGCGCTGATCGCTTTCCATTCGCTCGAGGACCGGCAGGTGAAACGGGCCATGCAACGTTGGGCGGGCGACGGCCGTGGCGAGGCGCTCACGCGTAAGCCGTTGGTCGCCGACGCGGCGGAGCAGGCCCGGAACCGGCGTTCGCGCTCCGCGAAGCTGCGGGTGTTCCGGTTCGGTGCGGGCCCGGCGACGGGGTGAGGGACGGGGTCATGGCCAGAGAAACCAAGGTTGGGCTGCTGATCGGGTTGGGCGTGATCTTGCTGGTGGGCGTGATCCTGTCGGACTACGTCGCGGTGAGCGAGCGGAGCACGGGCGCCGAACGGCTGGGGCAGATCGGCGAGCGGGCCGAGGCGCCGGCTGAGTCGGCGTCGGACCAGCCGGTGCTGGGCATCGGTCAGCGGTTCACGCGTGGCCCGGTGTTGCCGCCGGACGAGTTGACGCCGGTGGATTTGGCGGCGGCGCTGCCGTCGTCGGACGACCCGCGCGACGTGGGCGAGCCGGTGTTCGGGCGCGTGGACGAGTCGCGGGCGTCGCTGGCGGCGTTGGCGGCGATCGACGACCCGTCGGACCCGAGCCTGGGTGTGGACCTGGACGACTTGGCGAGCCTTCTGCGGCGGGACGCCGATCGACGGCAGGCCCGGCTGCGTGACACGCCGGAGGCTTCGCTCGCGGCGGATGCGGAGGCAGCGGCTTCGCCGGTGCTGGCGGTGCATCACGTGGAGCACAGGGTTCGTTCGGGCGAGACGCTCTCGCAGATCGCGGTGATGCACTACGGGTCTGCCGGTTATGCGGCGACGTTGGCCGAGGCCAACCCGGGTGTGGTGGGTGAGGCCGGGCGGGTCCGTGCGGGCAGTGTGTTGCGCGTGCCGGTGCGGGACGCCCGTCATGCGGCCGGCCTGGATGCGGCGGCGATGAATACGGCGGTGCAGGCGTACGCGCCGCCGCGCAAGATCACGGTGCAGCCGGGCGAGACCTTGAGTTCGATCGCGGCGCGGGAGCTGGGCTCGGCCCGGTCGTGGCGCAAGCTGCTGGAGGCGAATCAGGATCGGCTTGAGAGCGACCGGGACCTGCGTTCGGGCATGACGCTGCGCGTGCCGCCGCAGGTCGGAGGCGCCGTCGAGGCGGCGGTGGCGTCGGCTGTGTCGCCTGAAGCGGCGCTCGCGCCGGAGCCGGAGCCGGAGGCCGCGCCGGTGGCGGCGCTGGTGCACGTGGTGCAGCCGGGCGAGAGCTTGTATCGCATCGCCGACCGCCGGTTGGGCGACGCGGGTCGCTTCCGCGAGTTGTACGAACTCAACCGTGACCGGATGGACAGCGAGACGGACCTACGTCCGGGGCAAGAGATCCGGCTGCCGGCGTCGTGACGGTTCACGGGTGCGGCGACTGCCCAAGGAGGGGCGCTTCGTGGGGATAACGCTTCGAGCCGTAGCGGCGGTGGTGGGCTTGCTGGCGATCGCCGCGGGCTTGCTGGGGATGCGTCAGGAACGGCTGGAAAGCCTGCACGAGGCGGCGCGCTTGCACGACCAGATGGACCGCGACCGTCAGCGCCTGTGGGAGCTGGAGACGCGGATCGCCGACGCGGCGGATGTGGCGCGGTTGCAGGCGGTGTTGGAGGGGGCGCGGGGGCAGTGGAAGCCCAAGACGCTTGAGAGCGCGGCGGGGCCGTTGTCTTCGACTGAAACGGCGGGGCGCTGAGATGGGTTTGTTCCGCCGGCGTGTGCACACGGATTTGGTGAACGAGCCGGCGCGGGCGCTGGGGCGTGTGAACGCCGTGGGCCGCGTGATCGGCATCTTCTTGACCGTGGCGCTGGTGGGGCTGCTGGGTCGTGTGGTGCAGCTGCAGGCGTACCCGGCCGAGCGTTTGGGCCCGCTGCTGGACGACACGCACGGGCGTGGTGAGATCACGGCGCGTCGGGGCGCGATCTTGGATCGCCGCGGGCGTCCGCTGGCGATTTCGCGGGTGGCGTATCGGATGTTTGTCGACCCGCTGTTCATCGACGATCACAGCACGTACTTGGAGCGTCTTGCGTTTGGGTTGGGGTACGACCCGGC
>JBCCXV010000322.1:0-3125 GCA_039191195.1 Planctomycetota bacterium | reverse complement strand
CTCGATGATCTCGATCGACAAGAACATGGCCGACGACGCCAGCGCGATGATCGACGCCGACAGCGCCAGGCACAGGCGTTCGGCGTCTTGGGCCCGGGCTTCGGCGCGTTCGTCGCCGAGGCGGCGGGCCTCTTCGCCGGCCCGGACGGCGGTGCGTCGGCAGCCGTTGAGCCGCATCCACGACAGGCCGACCATGGCGACGTAGATCGCCGCGGCGGGCAGGCCCGAGTCGGCCGCCACCTGGAGGTACTGGTTGTGCACCACGCGGCCCGGCAGGTCGGCGCCGAAGTTGTGGCTGAACTTCACCGAGTTGCGCATGCCCGCGCCCAGCAGCGGGTTGTCCCAGGTCATGTCCCAGGCCGCCTCCCAGGAAGACAGCCGCGACTGGGCCGAGCTGTCGACGTCGACCTCAAACGACGACGCGGCCCGCTCGCGGATGTCAGGACCGGCAAGCGACAGGATCACGGCGACGCCCAGCACCCCCAGCCCCAGCGCGTGGCGACGCGGCCGGTGACACCACACCAGCCAGGCGCAGGCCAGGGCGGCGGCGATCATGGAACCGCGCGAGTAGGTCATCATCACCGCGTGCAGGATGAGGCCGAAGCCGACGAAGCCCGCGGCCCGCAGGGCCAGGCTCGCCTGGGGGCTCATCGTGGCCCGGTGGAACGCGGCGTAGTACGCAAGCGGCAGGGCGATCACCAGCACCAGGCCCACGCCGTTGTTGTCGAGGTTCAGCAGTCCCTGGTGGTAGACGTCGAGCCGCCCGCCCTCGAAGAAGTACTGCCGGTGGATCGACAGCGCGACGTACGCCACGCACGCCGCGGCGGCCAGCGTCAGCAGCCGCACCTGCCAGACCCGGCGGACGATGACCGAGCCCAAGGCGACGACGATCAGGATCTTGGCCAGCTCGTAGCCCCAGGCGCTGGCGGTGTCGACGCTGAACGCCGAGAGCGCGCTGATGGTCACCCAGGCGCCGAACACGGCGCAGAGCGCCAGGATGGGGTTGAGCTTGAGGTCGCGCAGCAGGCCCTTGCCGTGGATGAGGCAAGAGACGATCAAGATCGTCGCCGACACCGCGCCCCAGCGGACCTCGGGCCAGCCCTGGAGCGACCAGCTCCACATCACCGCCGGCTGGAGAACCGCGATGATGTAGTACAGCAGCAACGGCCAGAACGGCGAGGCCAAGCCCAGGATCGCCCCGGCCATGCACATGCACATCAGCAGCGTGAAGTGCTTCATGACCAGGTGAGGCATCGAACCACCCTCGCGCCGCGGAGGCCGCCGCGCTCGTCGCGGCGTCCCACGCCCGTCGAACATCGGTCGCCGGGCGGGTCGGGGCGCGGCGGCCGCCTTATCGGCGGGCCCGCGCAGGCGATTCGGACACTGCCGTCTCCGGGAGGGGGGGGCGGGACGACGGGCCGGCGGCCCGCGCGGGTTTGAGGAAGGCCGCCGCGGCGAGCAGCGCCATCGCCGGGATCACCGGCAGGCGGAACCGCTCGAGCCCGTTGGTCTGGGTCGCCAGGGCGACGCCTACGACGAGCCCGCCCAGCAGCGCGGCCTCGCGCCAGCGCCCGCCGAAGAGCAAACGAAGGCCGCCCACCAGCGCCGCCAGGGCCAGGGCCGCGTTGAACGCCGTCCAGGCCAGGGGCGCCGCGGCGCCGGGGTTCGCGATCACCGCGCCGACGTTGCCCGACAGCAGCTCCGACCGCAGGCCCATCGGCGCGTACTCGCGGCCCATCACGGCCCAGAGCGTTCCGGCGGAGTGGTCGAGCGTGAACTTGCCCAGGCTCCGGGCCATCGCGCGGGCGTATAACCCGGGATCGGACTCAAACCGGGCCGCGGCGAGGCGAAGGGCCCCATCGGTGATGCGCTCTCCGGGTGCGAGGCCGCCCCGCAGTCGCTGGTGCTGCACGGCGACGGCGGCGGGCCAGCCGGTCGACCAGTCCTGGCCGGTTTCGAGCAGGTCCATGTGGACGGCCGTGTAGTACCAGGCGTTGATCGCCGGGACGGGGCTGAGCGAGGCTTCGCCGGCGACCGCCGCGTTGCGGGCGCTCCAGGCGACCACGGGCCCGGCCGCGCCGATCGCTATGCACAGCGCCGCCAGGGCGTCGCGCCCCCGCGCTCGTTTGCGCATCGCGACGAGCCGCCAGCCGGCGATGCATAGCGCCAGCGGCGCCGCGATCGGCCGTGCGAGCGCCGCGAGGCCCAGGCAAAGCCCGCCGAGCAGGGCGGGGGCCAGGTCGCGTCCTGGCGCACCTGCTTCATCAGTTCTCGCTTTCGGCCAGCCCAGCCAGACCCCGAGCCACAAGGCCAGGGCGAAGGGGCCTTCGCTGAGCACCCGCAAGTCGCCGGCGATCAGCCCGGGGTGAAGCGCTACGACCGCGGCGGCGGCGAGGCCGAGGCCCGGGCGGCCCAGCCGGTCTCTCCCGATTCGGAAGACCACCGCGGCCAGGGCGCCGGCCATGAGCGCCTGGATCGCCAGCACTGAGACGGCCGGCAGGCCGAGCGCGAGCGGCAACGCGATCACCGCCGGGTATCCGGGCGTGCGGAACGTCTCGGGCAGCAGACCGGCGGCGTTACGGGCCGGCATCTCGCCCCGGTCCCGCCGAAGCTCGGCCAGGCCGATGTGGACGTGGCCGGCGTTTTCGTCTTGCAGGCCGAACGTCCCGGTCGCCAGCAGGTTGGACGCGAGCTCGAGGTAGCGCGGGCTATCGCCGGAGATCGCACGGCTGGCGTCTTGGAACGGACCGCCGATGGCGAGCACGAGCCGCAGCAGCACGGCCGTCGCCACGACGGCCCAGGCCAGCCGGTCGGAGGTCCGGGGCTTGGCGCGCACCGCGGGCCGGGTCGTTCCGGTGGCCCCTTCGGCCGAAGCGCCAAGCGGGGTTCCAAGGCTGGGGGCGAGGGTCATCGCGCGAAGTCCGTTTCGCGTGGAGGGCGGGGGTCACACCCGGCGCGCAGCGCGGCCGGGCGTACCGGGGGCTTATCGGCCGGTCGGTTGCGCAGGGCCGCGAACCGGGCGTTTTCGTCCGATAACGCCCTCGGGGTGCGGGACGACCCGAAGCTCCGCGCGTTATGCCGGGTTGCGAGGGGCCGCGGCGCCTAGGTCAGCAGCACCGCGATCT
>JBCCXV010000321.1:0-3135 GCA_039191195.1 Planctomycetota bacterium | reverse complement strand
AGGCCAGCTCGACGCCGGTTTTCACCTGATCGGTGCCGGCGGACATGCGCTGGACGGCCTGGTTGGTCTCGCTCTGGATCGACTGGATGCTCTCGCTGATCTCTTCGGTCGCCTTGACGGTGCGGTCGGCGAGCTTGCGGACCTCGTCGGCGACGACGGCGAAGCCCCGGCCGTGCTCGCCGGCCCGGGCGGCCTCGATGGCGGCGTTGAGGGCCAGGAGGTTGGTCTGGTCGGCGATGTCGTTGATGACGGTGATGACCTCGCCGATCTGCTCGCCGCGTTTGCCGAGCTCTTGGACCGAGGCGGCCGAGGCGGTGACGGCTTCGTCGATGCTTTGCATGCCCGAGACGGTCTCGCGGACGATGTCGCCGCCTTGGCTGGCTTGTTCGCCGGAACGCTCGGCTTGTTGCGAGGCCTCGGCGGCCTTGCCGGCGACCTCGATCACGCTGGAAGACATCTCTTCGATCGCGGCGGACACCTGCTGGACCTGGGTGGACTGCTCGTCGATGCCGGTCGACAGCTCGGTGCTGCTAGCGGCGATCTGCTGGGCGGTCGACGCGACCTCGCGCGTCGCGATGGAGACCTCGACCACGGTGTCGTGGACGCGCTGGGCGAAGGCGTTGAACTTGGTGGCCAAGGCGGCGACCTCGTCGCGGCCCTTGACGTCGACGCGTTGGGTGAGGTCGCCTTCGCCCTCGGCGATGTCGGTCAGGCGGGCGGTGACGCCGTGGAGCGGCTTGAGGATGGATCGGGTGATGATCCAGGCGGCGAGGATCGACGCGCACACGCCGATGAGGCCGAGCGTGGCGAAGAGGCTGCGTGCCGTGGCGCTGCGGGCCTGCTGCTGGGCGGCGAGGGACTCTGAGTCGCGCTCGAGCGAGTCGGTGACCTGGGTCCAGAGGGCGGCGATCTGGGGGCCGACGACGTCGAGGTGCTCGTGGACCAGGCGGTCGCGCTCGTCGCGGAAGCCTCGGACTGCGGTGAGGGCTTGGCCGTACTCTTCCAGCTCGTGGCTCAGGGTTTGGATCAGCTCTTTGTGGGCGGGTTGGGTGACCGATTGTCCCAGCGCGCCGATCAGCGTCTGGCCCGATTCGTATTCGAGCCAGGCGCGTTCGAAGGCTTCGTCGTGGCCGGTCAGGATGTACCGCCGGGAGTAGTACCGTGCGAGCATGAGGTCGACGGCGGCTTTCGAGGCCTTCTGCGATCCGGTGAAGTCTTGGGCGGCGAACAGGTCGTCGCGGAGTTGTTCGAGGTCTTTGCGGGCCTGGCCGCCGACGGGCCCGATCGTCTCGGTAATGAGGCGGTTCCGCTGTTGGATGACCCGTTGGACGCCGGCGAAGTTGGCGTTGTAACCCTCGAACTTCGTTGCGATCTCGTCGACCCACACGACGCGGTCGGGGTTGGAGAAGGTCTGCGCGATCTCCATGGCCTGGTCGAACTGGCCGCGGTACTCGTGGTACTGGTCGAGGTCTTTCTGGGCGTTGGTGAGCAGGTAGTCCTTGACGTTCATGCGCATCATGAGCATGGCGGTCTGGGCGTCGGCGCCGACGTTGCTGTCGACCACGAGCTCGTTGAGGGCGCCGAGGGACTCGGCGTTGCCGGACTCGCGCACGAAGGACGTCGCGGCGATGCCGCCCATGAGCAGGAGGCCCACGCCGAATCCGATCCACAGGCGACGTCTGATGGTCAAGCGCATGGCGTTTACTCGATCGCGGGCCGGCGTCGCGCCTCCACAGCGCGGCGATGGCCCCGGTGACTGCGTTGGGATCGGCGGGTGGGATGCGCGGATTGACCGGTATCCGGCGGCTTACCGGCCGACTCCGATAAGACCGTTGCGCCGGCGGCCGTCAGGCGGGCCCGGCGGAGCGGGACGGCGAAATCACGCCGTTGGGCCTAGCCCGGGGCGGGGCGGGCGTGCGGGGAAGGCGATTGCTCCGGGACGCCGGCTCGGGTACAGTGCCGGGCTCGGTTGCTCGGCCCAGTCCATGGCCCCGCGTCGTCGGCGGGCGCCGTCGAGCACCCCCCGGATCGGACCCCGTCCCGCGTTGCGACGCCGGGCGGGGCTGAACCCCCGGAGACGGCCCCGTGCCCGACAATACCCCCCGTTTGTACGAAGGCTTGTTCCTCGTGAACCAGGCGGCGATCGCCGGCGACCTGGACAAGGCCACGGCCGACGTGAGCGAGATGCTCCGCCGCATCGACGCCGAAGTGCTGACCCTCGGCCGGTGGGACGAGCGTCGCTTGGCGTACCCGATCGCCGGCCAGAAGCGCGGCTTGTTCGTGCTGGCGATCTTCCGCTCGGCGCCGGACCAGATCGCGACGATCGAGCGGGAGTGCAACCTCTCGGACATCGTGCTGCGGGTGATGGTGGTCCGCGCCGACCACCTGGGCGAGACCGAGCTGCAGATGATCGCCGAGGCCGGCAAGACCGCCGCCGTGGCCCAGAAGCTGATGCAAGGCGTCGGCGGCGAGGGCGAGGCCTCGGCAGCACCGGAAGCCCCGGCCGCGCCGGCGGAACCCGCCCCGGCGTCCGCCTGATCGCTTCGCCTGCCCGCTGTGTTCACCCCTTGATCGGGAGCCCGACTTGGCCAGCTACAACCGCGTGATCCTGATGGGCAACCTGACCCGCGACCCGGAGATGCGTTACACCGCGTCGAACATGCCGGTGGTGAAGATCGGCCTGGCCGTGAACGACCGGGTCAAGAACCGCCAGACCGACCAGTGGGAAGAGCGGGCGAACTTCTTCGACTGCACGGCGTTCGGGCGTACGGCCGAGCTGGTCAACCAGTACTTCACCAAGGGGCGGCCCATCTTCATCGAGGGCAAGCTGCGTTGGGACTCCTGGGAAGACAAGCAGTCGGGCGCCAAGCGTTCGAAGGTCGAAGTGATCATCGACAACTTCCAGTTCGTGGGCGGCCGTGAAGACGGCGGCCAGGGCGGCGGGGGCCCGCGTGGCGGCCGGTCGGCCCAGGCGGCCCCGGCGTCGTCGGGCGGCGGCCCTGGCGGCGACTACAGCGCCGGCCCGCAGTACGACCCGGTCGACCCGAACGACATCCCTTTCTAACCCGGCTACGAGCATTGCCCGGCCGGTCCCATGACCCCGGCCGACCGCGAGGACAGGCCCATGCGCACCGT
>JBCCXV010000320.1:0-3145 GCA_039191195.1 Planctomycetota bacterium | reverse complement strand
GCGGCCGTCGGCGACGACGTCGAGCGAGGTGCGCCCGAGCTTGCTGGCGCGCAGGCGGAGGCGCGGCGCCGGGGTGTCGAGTCGGTCGGCGAGGAGCACGGCGTCGAGGCGGACCAAGCCGCGGGCGTCTTCGAGTTCGAGCGAGCCCTGCAGGCGCCAGGACGTGAGCGCGGCGTCGCGCTGGCGCATCGTGTCGAGGGTGTCTACGAGTGGCGCGTCGGCGAAGGTCGGGAGGCCCGTGCCGGGGTGGTCGAAGCCGGGGCCGGGGGGCGCGCAGGCTTGGAGGGCCAGCGTGAGGGCCGTGCAGGCCGCGAGCGCGAGGGTGGCGGTGGCGTGGCGCATGGCCGTTCAGCCGGCTTGCGCCGGGGCCGCGGTGCGGATGACCTTTCCGAGTGCGGTACGCGGCAGCGTTTCGAAGTCGAACGTGCGCGGGATCTTCCAAGGGGCGAGGTGCTGCCGGCAGTGGTCGCGCAGGTCCGCGGGCGATGGCGTTTCGGTTGGGCGGGTCGGTTCGATGCGGGCGTGCAAGCGGGTGATCGTGGGGGTGCAGCGGTCGCCGGTGACGAGGGCTTCGCGCACGGCCGGGTGGAGGCGGAGGATGGCCTCGACCTCCATGGGGTTGACCTTGTTGGCGCCGACCTCGATGAGGAGTTTCTGGCGGGCGACGAACTGAAACGCGCCGTCGGGGTGCTGGACGCCGAGATCGCCGGTGAGGAAGCAGGTTCGGCCGTCGATGACCGCGCGGTCGGTGGTGCGGTCGAGGTCGGGCTCGCCGGTGAGATAGCCGGACATCATGGAGGGTGCGTCGATGGCGATCTCGCCGAGTTCGCCGCGGGGCAAGGGCTCGCGCGTGCGGGTATCGACGACGGCCATGCGGACGCCGGGCATGGGTCGGCCGATCCAGGCGGGGTTTTGGTTGGGGTCGTGGGGGTCGGCGAGGCAGACGGAGCCGACCTCGGTGGCGCCGTAGTAGTTGGCGGCGTGGAGGCCGAGCGTGTCGCGGCAGCGCCGCCAGAGCGGTTCGGGCAGCGGGGCGCCGGCGCACAGGAGCTTGCGGATGTGGGGGTAGGGGCGGGGATCGGCGTCTTGGGGGCCGGCGTGCATCTCGACGAGCATGTCGACCATCGCGGGCACGGCGGGCAGGATGGTGGCGCGCGTTTCGCGCAGACGGGCGCCGAGCTGGGTCGGGTCGAACCGGCTGTCGAGCTCGACCCGGGCGCCGGCCAGGATGGGGGCGAGCAGGCCGGCCTCGAGCCCGTAGGCGTGGGTCAAGGGCACGGCGGCGAAGACGCGGTCGTCCGCTTGGTAGCCGACCGAGTCGTGGACTTGCACGGCGACGGCGTCGATGGCGGCGGCCTCGCGTCGCACCACTTTGGGCAGGCCCGTCACGCCGGACGACGGCAGGGCCAGCCAGCCGTGCAGGTCGACGGGCGGAGCGGCTGGGTCGGGGTGCGGTTCGGGGTCGTGCTGGTCGGCGTGAACCCAGGCGTGGGCTCCGGCCTGGTCGACGATGCGCTGGCGTTCTGCCTCGGGAAGCCGGTCCGAGAGGAGGAGCACGCCGTGCCCCCCCTGCCAGAGGGCCAAGAGGTGGACGACGAGGCTCGGGGTGGCGCCGCCGACGAGGGCGACCGGGCGGTCGGGGTCGGGCCCGGGGAGTGTTTGGCTCAGGTGCTCGGCGCAGGCGTGGACGTAAGCCGGGAGTTGGCCGTAGCGGAGCCCGTGGCCCTCGTGGTGGAGGAGGGTTTGGTCGGGCGCATGCCGCGCGTGGCGTTGGATGGCCTGGCTGATCCGGCGCATGGGCTGCTCCACCTTACCGCAGCGGCGGGTGATACCGTGCGGCGATGGCGGAACCCGAGCCGGCGCCCCGGAAGTGGTCGACGCACCGATACCGGCACCTGGCCTTGCTGGTGGTGCTGGCGGGTGTGGTGTTCGGGCGTCCGCTGATCGAGGGCCGGTCGTGGGCGGCGGAAGCCATCGACCTGACGCTGCTGGCGGCCCTGGCGGGCGGCGCGGCGGCGGTGTCGGGCAGCCGACGGCTGTTCGTCCCGATGGCGGTGCTGGCGGGGCTTTGCGCCGCGGTGCTGACGGCGTGGCACTTCTTCGCGGCGCCGGATTGGGTGGCGGTGGTCGGGCTGGGGCTGACGCTGACGTTCCTGCTGCTGGTGGCGGGGGTCTTCGTGCACGCGCTGATGCGCTACAACGACCGCATCGGGCTCGACACGCTGTGCAACGCGGTGTCGACGTACCTGCTGATCGGCTTGGCGTGGGCGGTGGCCTACGTGATGCTCGAAGCGCTGGAGCCGGGGTCTTTCACGTTCGCCGGTGATCTCGCGGCGGACCAAGACCGCTTCCACCGGTTGCGTGGGTTCAGCTTCGTGACGCTGACGACGCTGGGCTACGGGAACGTGGCGCCGGCGACGGCGCGGGCCGATGCGTTAGCGACGCTCCAGGCCGTAGTCGGCCAGGGGTACGTGGCGATCGTGATCGCGCGGCTGGTGGCGATGCAGATCACCCAGGCGCAGCAGGAGCGGCGTGGGGACGGCTGAGGTCGGCCCGGCTTACACTCGCGGGCTGATGCCGCCGGCCCAAAAGAGCACGAATAGCACGAGCCCGGGCGCCCGCAAGGCTGCTTTCGCGGCGCGTGGCGGGCTGACATACGCGGGCTCCGGCGTGTCGATCGAGGCCGGGGACGAGTCGGCCCGGCGGGTCTACGGACACCTGCGGCGGACCTACGGCCCGCGCGTGCTGGGCAACGACGGCGCCTTCGCCGGCATGCTACGGCTCGACTACAACGAGCGGCTGTTCCAACGGAACTACCGCGACCCGGTGCTGGTGGCTTGCACCGACGGCGTGGGCACGAAGGTCATGCTTGCGTCGCAGCTGCGAAAGCTCGACACGATCGGCGTCGACTGCGTGGCGATGAACGTGAATGACCTGATCGTGCAGGGCGCCGAGCCGCTGCTGTTCCTCGACTACCTCGGGGTGAACCGGGTGGTCCCGGGTGAGATCGAGCGGCTGGTCAAGGGCGTCGCCGACGGCTGTCAGCAGGCCGGTTGCGCGCTGCTGGGCGGGGAGACTTCGGAGATGCCCGACGTGTACGACCCGGGCGAGTTCGACCTGGCGGGCTTCTCGGTGGGCGTGGTGG
>JBCCXV010000319.1:0-3163 GCA_039191195.1 Planctomycetota bacterium | reverse complement strand
TCGGTGATCGGGTCGAGGGCCGGGCGCGTGAGCGCCTCGCCGGTGATCGGGTCCAGGGCCTGGACGGTCTCGCCGTAGATCCCCGAGACGAAGACCCAGAGTTCGTCGACGTCGGCCTCGGGCGCCTTCCAGATGGCGACGGACTCGAGCGCGAAGTCTTCGCCCTCGGCCAGCCAGCCCCGGGCCTGGGTCGGCGACTCCAGCAGCGGGTTGCGCAGCTTCTGGGTCTTGATCAGGTCGAACACCTTCGCCGAGTGGACCGACGTGGCGCCCCGGCGGATCTCGCCCGAGTCGGTCAGCACGTCGATGTCGGGGGTGAAGAACCGGGCCTCGCCGGTGTGGTTGACGACCTTGTAGGGCAGGTACCAGTACCGCTGGGGCTCGCCGTCGGGCCCGCCGACGACCACGGCGTCCAGCCGTCCCACCGTGAAGTCCAGCGCCCAGTCCGTGGTCACCACGTCGGGCACGGGGTTCACCGAGGCCGATTCGGCGGCGGCGGCGTCGTCCTGGGCGCCCGCGCTCGGGGCCAAGGCCAATCCGGCCATCCCAACCGCTCCGCAGAGCAGGGCGGCGGGCAACAGCGGGGCGCAACGGCGTCGCGGGGTAAAGTGGGCCATGCGGCGAGGATATCGCGCCCCTTCGCCGAAAGACACCACATGGCGGTGATCGGACCCTCCATCCCAACCCACGAAGCCGGCGGGCCCATCCTCGCCCGGGTCGACCCCGAGCACCGGGCCCAGGCCCTGGGCGTGCTGCTCAAGGGCCGGCCCGACCCGTCCGAGCCGGCCGTCGAGGCCTTCCTGGCCTTCGCCGAGGGCCACCAGGTCCCGCTCGACGACCTCTGGGTCGCCTACGAGCCCCACCGGCCCGAGCGCCCAATCGCCGCCGTCCTGCTCGCGCCCTCGCCGGGACGCACGGCGATGGTGTTCCTCTCGCCCCTCGACGGCCCGCAAGGCGTGGTTGTCGCCGCGCAGCTGGTCGACGCCGCTGTGCAAGGACGCCTCGACCGCCGGGTCCGCGTCGCCCAGGCGCTGCTCGACGTCGGCCAGACGCTCGAACAGCAGGCCCTCGCCGATGGCGGCTTCCGCCGGCTCGCCCGGCTGGCTTACCTCCAAAGGCCTTGCCCGAACGTGCGCCGGGTCGAACCCTTGCCCGACCGCCTCACCCGGCACTTCGACGGCCGAACGCCCGAAATCCTCGCTCACAGCCAAGACACTGCGCAGCGTTTCGGCGCCGCGATCGAAGCCAGCTACCGCGGCACGCGCGACTGCCCCGGCCTGCTGGGCTTGCGACCCATCGAAGAGGTCATGCAAGGCCACTGCGCTTCGGGCGTGCACCGGCCGGACCTCTGGGCCGCCGTGTTCGACCAGGGCGAGCCCGCCGCGGTGCTGCTCATCAATCAGTCACACCAGTCGCCGGGGTTCGAGCTGGTGTACCTGGGCGTCGCCGAGCCCTATCGCGGATGCGGCCTGGGGCGCGAGATGCTCGAGTACGGCCTGGCCCAAGTAGGCCGGCAAGGCGCCGCGTCGATGGTGCTCGCCGTCGACGAAGCCAACGACCCCGCCGTCCATCTCTACAAGAGCCTTGGGTTTGCGCCGCGCGCCCGCAAGGTCGCCATGATCCGACCGACCGAAAGCGCCGGCGTACCGGGCGCGTCTTTGGCCTAGTTTTGCCACGCGATATCCACCGGGATGAATCCACAGCCCGGCCGCGTGGAAAAGAAAAAGTGGAGCGTCTAACGGCTTGCCTTTTCCAAGGCTTGCGTCGATGCGACGCCTGCGTGCGCGCCAGATGCCTTGCCGGGGCGCGCGGGCTTTCGTACGTTGTTCCCTCGGCACGGATCGCCGCCGCACGCAGCACGCGCGGGTTCGATGGGGTGTGACTCGAACCCACCACGCGTCACGTGCGAAGTCGGACGGAACTCTGGTCTACCAGGGCTCGCGAAGCCGCGGCGGTTTCTGCCGACGGAGGCGCCGGGCCGACATCCATCTCTTTACCGGAAGACCGGCCATGGCCGTGACCATGCCCCACGACGTCGGTGCGCGCATCGCCGAACGTCTCGAAACCCGCATCGGAGCGCGCAAGTTTGCGCTTTGGTTCGACCGCTCGGCCCGGTTCGAGGCCCGCGACGACCCCCAGGCCGGCGGCAACCGCCCGGGCGAGCTCCGCGTCGCCGTGCCCAGCCGCTTCAACGCCCAGTGGATCGAACGCCACTTCGCCGGCGACCTGCGAGACGTCGCCCGCCTCGAGTTCGGCCGGCAAACCGCCGTGCGGGTCGAGGTCGACGACGCCGGCTTCGACACCCAGCCCGAGGCCGCGCCGGCCGAAACCCCAGCGCCCGCGCCCGCCCAAGCGTTGCCGACCCCCGCGCGCCCGGTGCGCGCCGCCCGCACCACCGACGACACCGCCTCGGTCTTGCCCAGCGGCCCGCTCCGCCACCGCCTCGACCGCTTCGTCGTCGGCCCCTCCAACCAGCTCGCACACGCCGCCGCGGCCCGTTTGGCCCAGCCCGACGACGGCGCCGACGCCGACCCGGCCCTCGACCGCGCCTGCCAGGTCGTCGTTTTCCATGGCGGGTGCGGCCTGGGCAAGACCCACCTGCTCCAAGGCGCCTGTCACGCCGCCCTCGAAGCCCAGCCCCAGGCCCGGGTTGTCTACTGCACCGGCGAGCAGTTCACCAACGCCTTCATCCAGGCCGTACGCCAGAACCGGCTCGACGCCTTCCGCAAACGCCTCCGCCGGCTCGACGTGCTCGCCATCGACGACGTCCAGTTCATCGCCGGGCGGGAGAAGACCCAGCAGGAGTTCCTCCACACCTTCGACCAGATCCAGCTCAGCGGGGCCCGCATCATCCTCGCCAGCGACGAGCACCCACGGCTGATCCCCAACCTCTCCGAGGCCATGGTCAGCCGGCTCATCCACGGCTTGGTGGTCGAGGTCGCCCCGCCCGACCTGCCGACCCGCCGGGTCTTGGTCCGCAAGCTCGCGGCGCGCAAGGGCATGGTGCTCAGCCCGCCCGCGATCGACACGCTGGCCGAGGCCGTCGTCGGCTCGGTGCGCGACCTCGAAGGCGCCCTGACCAAGCTCTACGCCTTGGCCACACTCTCGGCGGGCGCCGCGGGGGGCATGCTCGCCGAGCCCGTCGGCCCGGCGCTGGTTCGGC
>JBCCXV010000318.1:0-3194 GCA_039191195.1 Planctomycetota bacterium | reverse complement strand
GGCGACAACGACATCCGCATCGTCGCCACCGACGACGAAGGCGAGTCCACACCCCTCGACGTCACCGTCGAACGACGCAACCCCGCCGGGCAGGTCCACGTCTTGTCCATCGGCGTCGAGCAGTACAACTCCGGCAGCGGCATCCCGCCCCTCCGCTACGCCGTCGACGACGCACAGGCCGTCCTCGACGCTCTCGAAACCGGCCTCGGCGTCACCGGCCGACGCATCACCCTCCAAGACGATCAGGCCACCCGCCGCAACATCGTCTCCGCCATGACCCGCGGCCTCCGCGGGCTCTCACGAGACGACACCGCCGTCATCTTCTTCTCCGGACACGGCGCCCCCCTGGCCGTACCCAACCCCGGCGGTGGGCCCAGCGTCGCCCGGTACCTGCTCCCCGTCGACGCCGAAGCCGCCGACCTCGAAGCCACCGCCATCAACATGGATGAGATCGGCCGATACCTCAACCGCATCGGCGCCGGCCGCATCATCTTCCTCGCCGACACCTGCTACTCCGGCGGCGTCGCCAACCCCGCCAGCGACCTCGACGCCGGCAAAACCGTACCCAGCCAAGCCCAGCTCAAGGCCGGCTTCGGCATCCGCGGCGCCGCCCAAGACCTCGGCGACATCGTCACCGGCTCCGGACGCGTCATCATGACCGCCTCCCAGGACGACCAGGTCGCACAAGAACTCCAAGAACTCGGCCACGGCGTGTTCACCTACTACCTCGTCCAAGGCCTCAACGGCGAAGCCGACCGCTACAAAAACGCCAACACCGACGGCAAGGTCAACGTCGAAGAACTCTACCTCTACGTCCGCGACAAAGTCGAAGCCAAAACCAACGGCGCCCAAACCCCGCAGCTCAACGACGACTCCGTCGAAGGCGAAATCGTCGTCAGCCGGGTCGACTAAACCCAGACCCCCACACCCAAGCCCAACGAAAACGCCCCGAGCCGCAAGGCCCGGGGCGCTTTTCATTTCCGCGGTGTCGCGGCCCGCTGGCCGCAGGCAAAACTCAGAACTCCAAGGCGCCGCCGATGCCGAAGTAGAACGCCAGGTTCTCCGTCCCGCCGTTCTGCACGCCGGCCACGCTCACACCCAGAACGCTGTTGGGCTTCCACTGTAAGCCAAACGAGTAAGGCACGTGCGTGCCCAGCACCGGGTCCTGCGTGATCACTTCGTTCACCACCGAAAAGCCATAAGGCAGCAGCACCTCGGTACCCAAGTACCCAACCGTGCCGTTGTCCACGGCCGCCGCCGGCGCGTCCTTCTTCCAGATCTGACGCATGCCGCCGTGCACGATCACGCCCTGCAGGATGCCCTCCGGATCGATCTCGAATTTCTTAGACAGCGCAACATAAAACTCCTGACGCGCATTTGCATCGTCCACCGCGTCAAAGCCATCCAGCCAGATGACCCCAACGCTCGTCTCCGGCGACCAGCCCTGATCCTTCAAGATCCGCGCCCGCACGGCAGGCCCGATCACCTCGGGGTTTTGGCTGTTCGCCGAAGTCTCCGCAAGGTTGTAGAACCCGCCAACCTCCAGCCAGTCCAGCACGCCGTACGAAACCAGGAACCCGTGCCCACGCACGTCGGCGCCCCGGTCTTGGTTGAAGATGAAGATGCAGTACTGGAACGTGAACTGCCCCTGCGCCAGCGTGCCCGACGACGGGTTCAAGAACATGCCCCGCGTGCCCTGCAGCGAGATCAAGCCCTGGTTGCCCACGTACCCCTCGTGGTTGTCGCCGAACAGCTCAAAGTCGCCCCCCTCCGACTCCGCCGGGCCCGGGTCACGCCCGAACTCGATAAACCCGCGGTCGTCCGTCTCCTGCATCGCGACAAACAGCGACGACCAAGGCGCCGCCTCCGCCGCCAAGGGCGCGTTCGCGCCGTCCCACATCTGCAAGCCGTCGGCCACATCGCGCGCCCCCGGCGCCTCCGCAACCGCACCCGGGGCCACCAGACCCATCGCCAACGCCGCGACCGTCGCTATCGAACGCTTCATCTTCATGTTCCCTCTGTGCGAATCAAAAGACCGGCACGGCGCAAACACGCCGCCCGCAGGAATATAACGCGCAACCGGCGCCCGCCGCGAACCGCCCAAACCCCACGCCACCGCTTATCGGCTCGCCCTCACGCCCGGCCGACCCGCCGCCACAACGAACCCAACGCCGAATACAACTCCGCCGGCGCCGCGCGGCCCACCGGGCAACGCGACAGACGCCCCACCAGACCCGGGTCGCACGCCAAGGCCGCCCCGCACCACGCCGCCTCGTCCCGCAACCCCGAAGACCCCTCCGCAGAAACCCGCGCCCACACCACCGGCGCCGCGTCCACCCCGGGCCGATAACGCAGCACCACCCAGCTCCCGCCCGGCGCAAACACCACCACGTCCGAACCGGTCACCCGATCCCCCCGCCGCGACGAACGACGAAGCCGCGCACGACGTCGCGCCGCCTCTGGCCGGACCGACTGCTCCGCCTGCTCGGCCCGCACCTCGGCCCGCGTCATCCGAAGACCCCGACGAAACGCACGTCGGCGCCACGCCCAGTCCGCCGCCGACCAGACCCCCACGCCCAAGCCCCACGCCACCAGCAACGCCAACAACCCCGACCTCGACGACGCCCCCGCCGCCTCGCCCCGCCAGTCCGACGGCCAAACCTCCAGCAACACCCACAACGCCGCCGCTCCTGCCACCACCGCCAAAACGTGCAGCACACACCAACGCCACCAGCGGCGCGACGCCCCGCCCGTCGACATCTCAACGCCATAACGCAACCGCGACAGCTTCGGCGCCAACGCACCCCCACGCACCCCCACGCCGCCTTGACACACCCGCGCCACCAACGACACCCCCGCCAAGCCCAAGCCGATCAGCACGACAAGCCCCAGGCCCTCTCCCAGCAAACCCAGCGCTCGCTCCGCCGCGCCACGTTCCCCCGACGGGTCTACTTCAACCGAACCCAACCACACGCCCGCAAGCCACGCCTCGCTCCGCGCAAGCCAAGCCCCACCCCACCACGCCAGCATCAACGCCCCCGCCACCAGCACCCCCGCCGTCGCCACGTCCGGCGACGACGGCCAAACCCCACGCGCGCGCGACGCCCGCAAACGCTTCGCCGTCGGCGGCTCGCTCCGCAACCCCGCACCGCCCGTCGCGCCCTCAGCCATCCGCCACCCCAAACCAACCCCCG
>JBCCXV010000317.1:0-3208 GCA_039191195.1 Planctomycetota bacterium | reverse complement strand
TTCCTCATCGCCAACCGCTTCGACGTCGCCGACGCCACGCCCTACGGCACGACCCACCGCTTCATCGCCATCAGCGGGCTCGTGCTCGCCACCGTCACCCAGGCCCTCTGGCCCGCCTACACCGAGGCCATCGCCCGGGGCGACGCCGCCTGGGCCAAACGCACCCTCATCCGCACCCTCAAGCTCAGCCTCGTCGTCCAGTGCTCGGTCTTCCTCGTCGTCATGGCCGTCGGCAAGCCCGTGATACGCCTCTGGGCCACGGCCGACGCCGAGCCCACCTGGGCCATGCTCCTGGCCATCAACGCCTTCTTCTTCCTCGCCGCCGTCGACGCCTGCTTCTACGCCATGCTCATGGCCATGAGCCGGTTCCGCTCGATGATCGCCGCACTCGTGTGCTTCGGCGCCCCGGCCGTCGGCCTGGCCTTCGCCTACGCCGACCAACTCGGCCCCGCCGGCGTCGCCGCCGTCGTCCTGCTGATCCCCCAGGCCGGCCGGTTCCTGCTGGCCGCCATCGACACCGCCCTGGCCTTCCGCGACCCCGCCATCTTCCCCGCCTCGCCGACCCCGGCCGACGGGTCCGTATATCCGCGCCCGGACCATGGCCCCGACGACCGCCAGGGCCCCGGCCCCCCCCAAACGCCCGCCGAGCCCCGCTAAGCTGTCCGCCCGATTCGGCCGACCTCCCGGGAAGGCGGCCGCTCCCCGCCCCCGCGCTCCCCGCACGCTCGGAACCCGCCCCGGAATCCCCCCATGCCCGGAACCGTCAACGTCATCCTCGGCGGCGCCGGCCTCCTTGGCTCAGCCCTCCAGCGCAAACTCCAGGCCCAAGGCGAAGAATCCGTCGTCTACGACCTCAAAGACGACTACGACCTCCGCTTCCAGAACCCGCCCGCTCCCGACGGCGACGCCTACTACTGGTTCCTCGCCTGGGACGTCGGCGGCGCCAAATACATCACCGGCCCCGAAAGCCAGATGCGCATCCTCACCGGCAACCTCCGCCTCATGGAACGCGTCTTCGGCTGGCTCCACGAACGCAAAGCCCGATTCACCTTCGTCAGCACCCAGATGATCGGGTACCCCAACGCCTACGGCATCACCAAGCTCGTCGGCGAGTACTGGTCCAGCCTCGCCGGCGACCCACTCGTCGCAAGGCTCTGGAACTGCTACGACGCCGAAGAACCCTCCAAACGCTCCCACGTCATGCCCGACCTCATCGAGCAGGGCGCCAAGGGCGCGATCAAGCTCTTGACCACCGGCGTCGAGCGAAGGCAATTCCTCCACGCCGACGACGTCGCCGACGCACTCATCCACCAGCGCCAAACCGCCCAGCCGCTCGCCGATATCACCACCGGCCAGTGGGTCCCCATCCTCGACGTCGCCAACGAGATCGCCAAACACTTCAACGCCGACGTCGTGCCCGGCGAAGCCGAAGGCTACGAGTCCCTCGTCGAACCCAAGCACTGGCTCGAAGGCTGGAAACCCGCCCTCGATCTCGAGCAGGGCGTCGAGCGCGTCGTCCAACGCATGCGACAGCACGGCTGGATCCCGGCGTGAGCCGACGGCTCTGCTTCATCTCGCGCTACAGCCTCCAGCGCACGCCCTATGGCGAGATCATGCTCGCGCCCCTCGCCGAGGCCGGCTGGGACCTCACCGTCTACGCGCCCCACGCCACCCAAGGCCTGCTCCGACAGCACCGGCCCTACCAGGCCGCCTTCCACGACATCGACGAATCCCTCCCGCGCTTCCAGCAGGAAAAGGCCATCCTCAAGGCCCTCTGGCACGGCCGCACCGGCGGGTTCGACGTCCTGTTCATCCAGTCCCAGGCCCTCGCCGCACGCGCCGCCCTCGCCCTCACCGCCGCCGGACGAAGCCCCAAAGTCGTCTATCACACGATGGACTACTTCGACCCCAACCAGTACCCCAAGCACTACCGGCTCGAACAGAAGCTCTGCCGACGCGCCGACCTCTGCATCAACAACGAGTTCCACCGCGGCTATCTCACCCACGTCCACTACAACGTCAAGGGCAAGACGATCACGGCGCCGCCGAACCTGCCCACACACCTCAAGCTCCCCGAGCCCACCGGCGACCGCCTCCCCGCCGCCGGCATGAAGCGCGAGCCCGACGACTTCATCCTCATGCTCCACGGCGGGTACTCCAACATGCGCGCCGGCGACGAGATGCTCGAAGCCCTCACCCTGCTGCCCCCACGCTTCAAGGCCGTCATGACCGGCACCGGCCGCCCCGGCGACGACCTCGCCCAACGACTCGACAAGCTCAACCTCACCCACCGCGTCGCACGCATCGGACGACTCGACTACCTCGACATGCTCGCCCACACCGTCGAGTGCGACGCCGGCTTCCTGCTCTACGGCAACACCGACCTCGGCGCGATGTTCACCTCGCCCGGACGCCTCACCGAATACCTCGCCTGCGGGCTCCCCGTCGTCGCCACCAACCACACCGGCCTCGAAAACCTCGTCCACCGCTACCGCCTCGGCGTCTCGATCGATTCGACCAAGCCCAAGCGCATCGCCGCCGGCATCGAGGACCTCGCCCAGCGGATGGGCGCCGGCGAGTTCACCAAAGACCAGATGCGACAGTCGTTCCGAGACACCTTCGCCTTCGACCACTTTGAGCCCCTTGTCGTCGGCGCCCTCGAGGCCCTGGCCGACGGCAAACTCGAACCCGGCAAGCCCGACTTCCCCTGGCTGCCGGCAGAGATGTAACGCACGGTTCACCCCGCAGAGGGCCGGCCGCCTCTAGGCCGACCCCCGTATGTGCGCCCTTCCCAGCGTGTAACCCGCTTCCGGACCTCAAGCCGGCGCCGCGATCCGCCGCTGATCCCCCTAGCCCGCCGATACACTCCCGGCCCCGGCTCGCCCGCACCGTGACCCCGGCAGGAACCCGAACGATGTCCGATTCCCCCGCCACCACCACAACCCAAGCCGCCGCCACACCCGCAACCGCCGGGGGCGCTTCCGGCGGCGCTTCGGGGGGAAGCGACCTCAAGCTCAAGATCAAGAAGCTCATGTGGCCCGGCGCCAACTGGGTCAGCCGCGACAAGTCGCGCGTTGTCCGCTGCCTGCTCCGGGCCAAGCCAGGCCAAACCCTCCAGACCCTCGACTGCGGCTGCGGCAACGCCTACTTCACCTACGAAGCCCACAAACGCGGCTCCACCACCCTCGGCATCACCATCCACGACTGG
>JBCCXV010000316.1:0-3214 GCA_039191195.1 Planctomycetota bacterium | reverse complement strand
GCTGCGCAACGACGCCGCCTCGGCCCTGGCCGTCGCCGCCGCCAGCGGCGCGTCGTTCGTGCGCGTCAACGTGCTCGCCGGCGCCGCCGTGACCGACCAGGGCGTCATCCAAGGCAAGGCCGCCGCGGTCATGCGCCAGCGGGCCGCCTTGGGCCTACAAGACGTCAAGGTCTGGGCCGACGTGCTGGTCAAGCACGCCTCGCCGCTCGTCGGCCGGCCGCTCGAGGAGGAACTGCACGAGCTGCTCGACCGCTCCCTGGCCGACGCTGTCATCGCCACCGGCGCCGGCACGGGCCGCGCGACCGACGCCGGCCTCGTCCACCAGGTGCGCGAACTCGCCGGCGACACCCCCGTCCTCGTCGGCAGCGGCGTCACCGACCAAACCGCCTCCGCCTACCCAGCCGACGGCCTGATCGTCGGCACCTGGCTCAAACACGACGGCCGGCTCTTCGCCCCCGTCGACCCCGACCGCGTCCGCCGCCTGCGCCAGCGCCTTTAGACTCTCTCTGATTCACGCCCTGCTCTCACGAGGTGCGCCGTGACTACCCCACCCGACCCCGCCTCACCGTCGGCGCACGGCTTGGTCGACGCCGCGCACGAGCTCGGCCTGATCCGACTGGTCGTCGAGCAGATGAGCGACGGCGTGGTCATCACCGACGCCCAGCTCGCGGCGCCCGGACCGCGCATTGTCTACATCAACCCCGCCTTCACCCGCATCACCGGCTGGGAGGCCCGCGACATCATCGGCAAGACCCCCCGCATCCTCCAGGGGCCCAAGACCGACCGGCGCGTCATCGAGCACCTGCGCCAAGCCGTACGCGAAAGCCGCGCCAGCGACTTCGAGACCTACAACTACCGCCGCAACGGCGAGCCCTACCTCAACCAGTGGCGCATCGCCCCGCTCAAAGATGCGCAAGGAGCCGTCACCCACTGGGTCTCGATCCAACGCGACGTCACCGAGCGACGCCGACAGGAAGAGCTCGCCCACGTGCGCGAGAACGAGCTGGCCCACGCCGGGCGTTTGAGCGCCATGGGCGAGCTGGCCTCGGGCCTGGCCCACGAGCTCAACCAGCCGCTCGCGGCCATCGCCAACTTCAGCCACGGCGCCGTCCGCCGGATGGACGCGCCCGTTGGGCTTAGCCAGGCCCAGGTCCGCCAGACCCTCACCAAGGTCGCCGACCAGGCCGAACGCGCCGGCGAGATCATCCGGCGCATACGCCGATTCGTCGTCTCCCGCGAGCCCCAGCACGGCGAGTTCAGCCTCACCGAGTCGGCCCAGGGCGTGCTCGAGATGATCGGCTACGAGCTGCGGGCGCGCTCCATCGACGCCGTGGTGACCGCCGACCCCCAAACCCCGGCCGTCTTCGGCGACGCCGTTCAGATCGAGCAGGTGATCCTCAACCTGCTCACCAACGCCATGGACGCCGTGGTCGACCGCCCCGGCGCCGGGCGCATCGACCTGCGCGTCGGCCCCGCCGAGGGACCCAGCAGGGCCCGCGGAGCCCGCGTCGAGGTCGTCGACGACGGCGCCGGCATCCCCGACGACGTCCGCGATCATGTCTTCGAGCCGTTCTTTACGACCAAACCCAACGGCGTCGGCGTGGGCCTGGTCATCAGTCAATCCATCGTCATCGCCCACCGCGGCCGGCTGGACACCGCCCCCAACCCGCCCCACGGCACCCGGGTCAGCGTCTGGTTGCCCTGCCGGGCCGTGTGAAACGCAGCGTACGGCTGTCACCTAGGTATTACCCTAAACGAGGTTCACCTGGCGTTGGCAGTGCGCCAGGCTCCACTTAGACTGAACTCAAGCGGGCGGACGCATCGGGAGACTCGGGATGACAACCCAGCCGCACGTCTACGTGCTCGACGACGACGCCGCTGTGCGCGAGTCGATCGAGTGGCTGCTCGAGGTCGAGGGGCTGCCCGCCCGCTTGTTCGCCTCGGCCCCCGAACTCCTTGAGGTGCTCCGGCCCGAGACGCAAGGCTGCGTGATCGCCGACCTCCGCCTGCCCGGCATGAGCGGCCTCGAGATGCTCGACGCCATGAAGGCCCGCGGCCTCGAACAGCCCGTCGTGTTCATCACCGGCCACGGCGACGTGTCCGCCGCCGTCCACGCCATGCGCTGCGGCGCCGTCGACTTCATCGAGAAGCCCTTCAGCGACGAGCTCTTGCTCACCCGCGTGCGCGAAGCGCTCCAACTCGACCAGGCCCAACGCGACCAGCGCGACCGCCGGGCCGGCGTGCTGGCCCGCATCGCCCGCCTGACCCCCCGCGAGCGCGAGGTCATGTCGCACGTCGTCCGCGGCCGGCTCAACAAGCAGATCGCCGCCGAGCTCGGCCTGAGCCACAAGACCGTCGAGGTGCACCGCGCCCACGTCATGGAAAAGACCCACGCCAGGAGCCTCGCCGAACTGGTGCGCATGGCCGTGCTGGTCGAGACCCAAGAAGTCTCGCTGTCCGCGTGAACCCGCCTTGACCGCGTCTAGCTCGTCGCGTCCGTCAACCTGTGCGGCTTGTGACGCCCGCCATCCCTCGGCGCGCTGCGGCCCAGCTTGCGCACCCGATCTCGCCCCACCACCCCGCCGATAAACCCGCGGAGAGAGCGAGGCCGGAGTCCACGCCATGGGTCTGTTCACCCAGCCATACAAAGTCACCGGGCAGCTCAGCGAGGCCGGCGCCCCGGTCGAGATGACCTACCACTCGGCCAGCCCCGACAACGCACGCCAGGCCGCCGAACGCGACGGCATGATCGTGCTGTCGGTCGTCCGCCTCAAATCCGACGCCGGCGACGAAGACACCTCGGTCAACGTGATCGCCTTCGAGTCGCCCGAGCAGCACGCCCAGCGCCTGGGCGACGACGGACCGGCCGAAGAAGACTACGAGCCCGAGGCCGACGCCCACGTCTCCGCCGCCGCCATCGCCCAGCAGCAGATGGCCAAACGCGTCCAGGCCTCCCTCAACCAGTCGCGCGGGATCATCGTGCTCGCCGGCGCCGCCGCCGTGCTCGCCCTGGGCGTCGCCGGCCACGCCGCCTGGGGATGGGTCACCCGCCCGGCCGTCGAAGACGTGCCCCAAGACGTCGTGCTCGTCCGCTACGGCGAAGCCGCGCCGCGCCACGCCCCCTCGAACGACCTGTCCCAGTTCGGCCACGACCTCAGGCTCGAAGCCGTCATGCTCGGCCAGTCGCCCGGCGCCGTGCTCAACGGCCAGATCG
>JBCCXV010000315.1:0-3223 GCA_039191195.1 Planctomycetota bacterium | reverse complement strand
GTCCCTCGACCCCACGTTCAACGAGGCCGCCGCCTCCCTGGTTTGGTTCACCCAGCGCCCGGGAGAGCCCGACGCCTGGGTCAACGCCGTCCTCGGCAACTCCAACGTCGATTCCTTCAACAGCGAAACCGTCACCGTCGATGGGCAAGTGTTCGACATCGACGTCTGGCTCGCCCAACGACGCTTCCTCGCTGCCTACGACGACTACCTGCTCGCCAACCCAGACCGCCCCGTCTTGGGCGACTTCGGTGTCGATGTCGACGCCAACGTCGTCTGGGCCGTCGTCGATCACAACTCCATGTTCGCGCCCACCGTCGCGGCGCCCTCAGTGCTCCCCGGAGACGCCAACGCCGACGGCGTCGTCGACCTCCTCGACTTCGACGTCCTCGCCCAGAACTTCGGCGCCAGCACCGCCAATGGCGCCGCCGACGGCGACTTCAACGCCGACGGCGTCGTCGACCTGCTCGACTTCGACATCCTCGCCCAAAACTTCGGCGCGTCTTCGCCGTCCACGATTCCCGAACCCACATCCCTCGCGATCCTCGCCCTCGCCGGGGCAGCAGGGCTGCGCCGCCGCCGCGTCTGAGGCCGGACAAACCCAAGGCCCCGACAAGCCCAAGCCTCCAGCGCCGGCCTGCTAGGCTCCCGCCCCGAACCCCACCGGCAGCCGGGGCCGCCCGATGCACATCACCCCGTCCCAGCCGGGCGCCGACTCACCCCAAGCCGCAGAGCCCAAACCTACGGCCTTCTCCCGACGATGGTTCCTCGTCGCCGCCGGCATCCTCGCCGCGTTCGCCGTGCCCAAGTGGTTCCAGCACGCGTCGATGTTCTCGCACATCTACGACACCGGCATCTACGACAACCTCGTCGCCAACCTCGCCACCGGTCGGGGCTACTGGTCCAGCATCCTTGAGCGACACCACCTCGGCGAGCACTTCTCGCCCATCGTCCTCGCGTTCGTCCCGCTTTACTGGGCCTGGCCCGACGCCCGCTGGCTGCTGGTCGCCCAAGGGATCGGCCAAGCCATCGCCGTGCTGCTCGCGGGGCGTTACGCCGTTGCGCTCTGCCGGCAGCGCGGGGCCGCCGCGCCCGCATGGCTCATCGCCACGGCCATCGCGCTCGCCTTCTTCTACCGCCCCTGGCTCGGGGCCTACGCCTTCGAGTTCCAGCCCATCAACCTGGGCATGCCCATGACCATGGCGGCGCTGGTCGCCCTCGCCGAACGCCGTTGGCGGTGGTTCGTCGCCATGTGCCTTCTCCTCGCGACCACCCGCGAGTCCGCCGCCCTCACCGTCGCCGGCTTCGGCGTCGTCGCCTGGCTCCAGCAGCGCAGGCCCCGGCTCGCGGCCGGCCTCGTCGCCTCGTCCTGCGTGCTCGCCGCCTTCACCATGCTCGTGGTGATGCCCGCCTTCCGCGACCAGGCCGCCTGGGCCCACGTCGACCGCATCGCGCCATGGGACCACTGGGACGACAAAGCCCTCTACCTCTTCTCGCTGGTCGCCTGGCTGCTGTTCCTACCCCTGCTCGGCTGGCGCGTCGCGGCCGGCGCCCTCCCCGGCGTGGCGCTCAACCTCTCGGTCCACGCCGGCCAGTACTCCATGAACTGCCACTACGACGCCCAGCTGGGCGCCTTCCTCGTCGCCGGCGGCGTCCTGGGCCTCGTAAGGCTCGCCCCAAAGCTCGAAGCCGTTGCTTCACGCGCCACTCGTGCCTGGAAGCCCCCCGCGCGCCGCCTCGCGGTCGCCGCCGCCCTCGCGTTCCTCGCCGCCGGCCTCGCCCTGCGCGTCCACGCGGTCTTGCCCAAGCACCACCTCATCGGGAGGCTCGTCACCGGCGAACTCTTGTTCCCCGCACCCGAACGCCGCCAGATCCAGGCCGCGCTCGCCGACCTGCCCGTCGATCCCGGCGAGACCCTCGTCATGGGCTTCTACGCCGGCGCCCAGGCCTGCCACCGCTTCGAGTTCATCCCCCTGCACGAGAACCACCACCTGCCCCCGCCACGCCTCGACCTGCGCCCGGGTCTCTGGGTCTGGACCTCCATCGACGGCTCGCCCTGGCTCCACCAGCGGATGCTCAACGGCCCCGAGTTCGACGTCCTCCAAGCCAGCCCCCACCTCGTGGTCGCACGGGTCGCGCCGTAGTCCATCGCCGGCGTCCATGCCCGCGTTTGCCGCGAGCCGCGCCGCACCCATCGCGCGCCGACCAGACCTAGCCCACGCTCCAGGTGCTCGCATACGGCGTCAGGCCCAGCTTCGACGCCACCCGCCGCGACGCAAGGTTGTCCCAACGCGTGCTGTACCGCGGCGTACGTCCCTGCGCCGAGACACGCCTCGCCCACGCCGCCACCACACGCCCCGCATACCCCCGCCCTCGGTACGCCGGCGCCGTATTCACCCCGGCCTCGGCGGCGCTCGGAGAGCTCCGCGCGCAGAAGCAGACGCTCACCGGCACACCCGCATCCTCAATGCCCATCACCGGGCCGCATCCGCCCGCGATCTCGCCCTCTACCCAGCCCGAAAACGCGCGGTTCAGCCGCCCCTCATCGTCGATCATCACGATCTGCGGGTCGCCATCGCCATCGCCATCGCCATCGCCGCACGCCCGGTCGCCCTCTCGCGCGCTCATGGGAAACTCAAAGGCGGGCCCGGCCGTCACCACGCAGCCCTCCGCCGACACGCCACGCCCACGCGACCACGACCGCAACATCCCCACGTACCGATCGGCATGAATCGGCGGGCGCCGCAAGTCCGCCCGCATGGGTTCGCTCCGGGCAATCGCGCCAAGCTCGGCCGAGAGGTCGTCGGGCAGCGCCGCGTGCCCGCGCCAGGCCCAGCCGCCCGGGCCGCCCGCCAGGATGAACAGCGGCCCCGGCTCGGCATTCGGCGTCCGCGTCGAGACGATCCGACCGCGCTCGTCGAGCCGGAAACAGGTATCCAGATACGCTTCGGGCGTGCTCACGCAGGGCCATTGTGCGGCCGAGCCGAGCCTTGCCGCAACGCAATCCTGTCGATACACTCTCCGATCCGCCCGAACCGGGCCCAAACGCCCCGACCCGCCCGCGGCGCCACCCCGCCAACGACCACGGAACCCCGCCATGCCCCGCGTCTGTGCATTCACCGGCAAGCGAACCACCACCGGCTTCTCCTACACCCTCCGCGGCAAGAAGAAGTACCTCGGCGGCGTCGGCACCAAGGTCACCGGCAAGACCAAACGCACCTTCAAG
>JBCCXV010000314.1:0-3229 GCA_039191195.1 Planctomycetota bacterium | reverse complement strand
GCCGGAGACATCGCGCAGCTCGGCGGCGAGATCGGCGTCGCGGCGGGCGACGACGCGGGGGTCGGCGCCGGCGTCTTCCTGGAGTGCGGCGGCCAAGCCGACGACATCGGCGGGCCCGAGGTGCTGGGAGGGCGTGCTCACCGGGGTCCTCGGGGCGGCTATCCGGGGCGGGGTGTCCGGGGTTGTCCGGGGCGATGTGCTGGGAGCGGGGTGACGGGGCCGGCGCTCCCCTGACGCCGGTGCTCTGCGGCCGAAGCCGCCGGCATGACCCCTACGGGATTCGAACCCGTGTTTTCAGGATGAAAACCTGACGTCCTAGGCCAGACTAGACGAAGGGGCCGTGGCCAACTCGGTTGGCGGAGGCCGCATCCTAGCGAGAGCGAACGCGGCGACAAGCGGGCCGGGCGGCTGGCTGGTCGATGCGGTTATCGGACCCTAGCATCGCTGGCCTGCGTTGCTTGCCCAGCTTCCTCCCGGCGCAGCCGCGGGGTGACAAATCGGGCCGGCGTTCCCGCCTCTAGCGGTTGGGCGCGGCGCGTTGGCGTGATAGGCTTTGCCGGCGGTGCGCCCGCGGCCGGGATGTTCCCTCCCGCCCCCCTGCCGCTCCGGCGGCGCCGCCCTTGCTCTTCGTGCCCGAAAGGCCGCCCTTGCTACGGCTACGCATCGTCCACCCCCCCGAAGCGGACGCGATTTTCGAGCTGGATGGCTCGACGGCCGAGGTGCTCGGCCGGGTGGCGCCGCGCCTGACGCTGCAGGACGCGCGGGTGTCCCGCCGGCATGCCGAGCTCAAGCTCACGCACGGGGTGTGGACCATCGCCGACCTGGGATCGTCGAACGGGACGTACGTCAACGGCGTGCGGATCCAGCAGCTCACGCAGCTGGAGACGGGGGATCAGTTGAGGCTGGGTCGGATCGAGATCGCGGTGCTGGAGGCCGCGCCGCCGCCGCCCGTTCAGGCGCCCGCGCCGGTGCGTCCGGCTGCGCGGGTGGCGCCTGCGTCCCCCCCGGCGGAGCCTTTGGGCCATGACACGACGGGCTTGCTCGACCGGCCCGACGCTCCGTCACCGGGCGACACGGCCTCGGCGGGCACGGTGTTCGGCGCCGCGGCGCCCTCGCCGGCGGAGTCGCCCGAGCCGAGTGAAGCCGTCAGCGAAGAGCAGCGTGCCCAGCGCCTGCGGGAGTTGGCGCAGCAGCTGCGTCAGGAAGCGCTGGCGGCCGAGGCGGCGGCCCAGCGTCTGAGCGACCTAACCCCGCCGGCGCCGGCCGTGCCGGACCCGGCCCCTCCGGCGCCGACGGCTCCGCCGGTGCGTGTGCCGCCGCCGGGCCCGGAGGTGGTCGCCCGCCAGGAGAATCAATCGTGGCCCGACGCGTCGGCGCATCGCGCCCGCCCGGCGACCCGAGCCGTGGCCCCGCCTCGCTCAAGCGCCGCCAGCTACCGCGCGCCGTCGCGAGACTACGAGGCCCTCACGGCTTCGGCCGAGCACACCGAAGTGGTGCGCACGCCGGCGCAGGAGCGGGAGCTCCGTCGCAAGCCCGGCCGGCGCAAGTCCACGCGCGTGCGGCACACCGTCGGCGTCGTGCTGCTGGTCCTGCTGGTGGCCGGCGGAGGCCTGCTGGTGTGGAACGTCCCGCCGCAGGTGCTCGGCGACAAGGTCACGACGTGGTGGTCGAGTGTGTTCACCGAGTACCAGCGCATCCGTGGGGTGTACGAGGTGGATGAGTCGCCGCAAGACGCGCGCCCGTCTCGCGGCGCGCCCGAGGACGGGGCTGGCCCTGGGTCGCCCGATTCGGTCGACCCCGACAGCTTGCTGGCCGGCGGCCCCGCGCTGACGTGGCGTCCGCCCAACCGTGCCGAACCGGAAGAAGCCCTAGGGCCGGCTTCGCCCGAGGCCGGCGATGCCGAGCCGGGAACCGGACCGGACGCCGTGCTCCCGGGCGCGGGAGACGACGGCGCCGGGCTGCCCGACGCGGCGGCGAACCCGCGTGTCGCCACGGCGGAAGAGCCCGACCCGCTGCCCCTGTTCGCCGGGCCGTCGCTGAACGGCGTCGGTGAAGGCGAGGCCGTACGCACCGGGCCCGCCCCGACGCCGGCGGTCCTGGCCTTGGGGGGGCTTTCGGGTAGCACCGGTCCGACGGCCGAGCCCTACGCGCCGGCCGCGGAAGAACCGGAGAATCGCGTCGCGCCTGATCCGGAACCCGAGGGCGGGTCCTCGACCACGACCGAAGGCGCCGACGTGCTGATGCCCGAGACCACCCCGCCGGCGGCGCTGGCCGCGGGTCCCGAGCGGCGCGTGGTGTTCCTGGTGGACTGCTCGGGCTCGACGATCGACAGCGCCACGCACAAGCTGCTGTGGGTGAGCAACGCGGTGCAGGCCCTGCCGGCGAACGAGCGGTTCGCGGTGGTGTTCTTCCGCGACGCCGAGACGGTGCAGCGCGAGGGTGGCGGGCTGGCCTGGCCGACGCCGTCGGTGAAGAAGCGTGTGGCCGACTGGTTGGCCTCGCCGGGGCCGAACCTGCGCCCGCGGGGCACGTCGCGGGTCGAGCCGGCGTTTGCCGCGGCGCTGGCGTACAAGCCCGACGAGATCGTGCTGCTGTCGGACAACCGCTACGGGCGTTCGCGGGCGAACCCCGACGCCGACCGGGTGCGTGCCGACGTGCGGGCGGTGCTGAAGAACCGCGGCGTGCAGCTGCACACGGTGCAGTTCTTCTATGAGGACACGTCGCACCTGCTCGAGACGCTGGCGGCCGACCACGGCGGGACGTTCGAGTTCTGGGCGGAAGACCGGCAGGCCGAGGCGCCCACGGCCGAGGGCGTCGACCTGCTCCGGGCCCTGGGCGGCTGACGCCGGGCGGCGTTTGCGTCACAATCGAGGCCGAAGGGAATCAGCCCATGCTCTGGGTGGCGGTCATCGTGTTGTCGTGTGTTTCGGCCGGAGCCCTGGCCTGGGGCGCCTACGCCTGGGCCGGCAAGCGCGCGGCGCAGGCGGCGCTTGAGGAAGCCCGCGCCCAGCGCGACGAGTCCCGCCAACAAGCCGACACGCACAAGCTGGCGCTCGACGGCCTGGGCGCCGAGCTCGAGAGCCTCCGTCAAGGCCTGGCCGACCAGCGCGTGGCCAACGGCCGTCTCGAGGAGAAGCTGCGCGGCGCCGAAGAAGCGGCGCAAGAGCGGCAGAAGCTCGACGCCGAACGCCGTGAGCAGGAGCGAGCCCAGCGGGCCGAAGACGACCAG
>JBCCXV010000313.1:0-3235 GCA_039191195.1 Planctomycetota bacterium | reverse complement strand
CGCCGGCAACGTCCACCCGCCCTCGCCCGACGGGCCGCCGACCCCGGGCGCCCCCGCCGGGTTCAACCCCGACGCCGGCTACGGCTACGACCTCTACGCTTCCCGCTTCTGGGCCACGCGCACCTTGTTCGAAACCGGCTACGACGGCCCGTCGCCTATCGTCGACCCCGACTTCCGGCTCGTCGACCCCGACGCCCCCGCGAAGCAGACCGCGCGCCTGGTCGGCGCGAATCTCGCCCCCGACCCGCTGCGCAGCCTCTACTACGACGCCGCGTGCCAGCTCCTCGCACCCCTCGGCGGCCTCTTCGAGGGCGAAGCGGCCCCGATCCCGTGCGGCGCCTCGGCGTGAGCCGGCCCTCGTTCTCCTGATTGCGAGACCTTCTTATGACGACCGAGCCTAAACGCATCGTCGTCGGCATCACCGGCGCCTCCGGCGCCATCTACGCCCAGCGGATGGTCCAGCTCGCCGTCGCCGCCGGCGTCCACACCCACCTGGTCGTCTCCCCGCTCGGCCGGCGGCTGCTGCACGACGAGCTCGGCATGGAGACCCTCGACCTCGCCGCTCTGTCCGGCCTCGACCGGCCGCCCGATCACCTCGTCTACCACGACATCCGCGACGTCGGCGCCACCATCGCCTCGGGCTCGTTCCGGCACGACGGCATGGCGATCATCCCCTGCTCAAGCAACAGCCTCTCGGCCGTCGCATCTGGCCAGGCCAGCAACCTGATCCACCGCGCGGCCCACGTCACCCTCAAGGAGCGCCGCAAGCTCGTGCTGGTGCACCGCGAGGCGCCGCTGAGCCTGGTCGACATCCGCAACATGGAGGCCGCCACCCTCGCCGGCGCCATCGTGATGCCGGCCAACCCGGGCTTCTACACCCTGCCCAAGACCGTGGAGGACGTGGTGGACTTCGTCGTCGGCCGAACGCTCGACCTCCTGGGCGTCGAACACGATCTGGCCATCCGCTGGGAGAAGATCAAGCCCTCCCTCGGCAAGCCGCTCGGCAAGGCGTGAGCTTTCCCGCGATACTCCCGGCATGGTTGAGGCGCTGCCTCCGATCCCCGCAACCCTCGCCGCCGGGGCCCTGAGCTACCACGATGTCACCACGTTCCTCCTGGGCGTCGGCGTGCTGCTCGGCGCCGCACGGCTCATGGGCGAGGTCGCGCGGCTGCTCGGCCAACCCATGGTGCTGGGCGAGATCCTCGCCGGCGTCGTCCTGGGCAAAACCGTCCTGGCCCGCATCTCGCCGGACGCCTTCAGCACGTTGTTCCCCGAGTACGGCTCGGCGGCCGTCGGCCTCGACGTCATCCTTGTGCTGTCTGCTTGCCTGCTACTGCTGGTCGCGGGCCTCGAGGTTGACCTGTCGGTCGTCCTCAAACAAGGCAAAGCCACCTTCGGCGTCAGCCTCACCGGCATGGTGATCCCCTTCGCCCTGGGCTTCGGCGTGGCCTACCTCGCCCCGCAGTTCATCGGCTACGACATGGACAACCCCGACGAAGCGCTCATGCCCTTTGCGCTGTTCGTCGGCATCGCCATGGCCATTACCGCCCTGCCGGTCATCGCCAAGATCCTCATGGACCTCAACTTGCTCCGCAGCGACCTGGGCATGCTCATCATGTCCTCGGCCATGATCAACGACCTGCTCGGCTGGATCGGCTTCGCCATGGTGCTGGCCCTGATCCAGTCCTCGGGCGTCGGCGAGGGCGCCGGAGGGCTCGCCCCCGACAACCCCATCTGGGTCACCATCGGCTTCACCCTCCTGTTCGTCGGCGGGATGCTCACCGGCGGGCGCTGGCTCGCCCACAAGCTCCTGGCGCCCATCCAGGCCTACGCCAGCTGGCCCGGCGGCGTCCTGGGCTTCGTCATGGTCGCCGCACTTCTCTGCTCGGCCCTGACCGAGAAAATGGGCATCCACTCGATCTTCGGCGCCTTCATCGCCGGCGTCGCCATCGGCGATTCCTCCCACCTGCGCCAGCGGACCCGGGAAACCATCGAGCAGTTCATCGGCAACATCTTCGCCCCCTTGTTCTTCGCCGGCATCGCCCTGCGGGTGGACTTCCTGGCGTTCTTCGACGTCGGCACGGTCGCCGTGGTCCTGATTGTTGCCATCGCCGGCAAGGTCTTGGGCTGCTGGGCCGGCGCCAAGTGGGCCGGGCTGAGCCCGCGTGAGGCCTGGGCCGTGGGCTTCGGCATGTCGGCCCGCGGCGCGCTCGAAATCATCCTCGGCCAACTCGCGCTATCCCAAGGGCTGATCACCGAGAAGCTGTTCGTCGCCATCGTCGTCATGGCCATCGCGACGAGCCTGATGGCCGGCCCGCTGATGAACCTGCTGCTCAAGCGCAGCGCGCGGCCCAAGCTGCGCGAATTGATCCCGGCCAAGAACGGCTTCGTCGGCAAGCTCGACGCGGTCGACCGCCGATCCGCCATCGCCGAGATGTCTAAGGCCGCCCAGGAACACCTCGGCGAAGACGTCGGCGACATCGACGCCGCCGTCTGGGAGCGCGAGCAGATCGCCTCGACCGGCCTCGGCCAAGGCCTAGCCGTACCCCACGCACGACTCGCCGGCGTGAAGAAGGCCATGGTCTTTGTCGGTTGCTGCCCGAACGGGGTCGACTTCGACGCCGCCGACGGCGAGCCCGCCAAGCTCTTGTGCCTGATCCTCTCGCCCGAGCACGACGCGACCGCCCAGATCGAAGCCCTCGACGCCGTCGCCCGGGCCCTGATGAGCCCCGAGACCCGGGCCACGGTGCTCGGCTGCGCAAACCAGACCGAGATGCTCGCGGCCCTGAGCGTCGCCGACGCCGAGCAGTCGGGCCACGCCCACTAGGAAGTGGCGGCGTTGAGCCCGCCGCGGCGCCGCGCCTACCCTCCGGGCCGATCCCGCACCCCATCGAGGCTCACCGATGCCAAGCGCCCTCACTTCGCTCGACCACTACCGCCTGCTCGGCCGATCCGGCCTGCGCGTCAGCCCGCTGTGCCTGGGCACCATGACCTTCGGCAAGGCCTGGGGATGGGGCAGCGACCTCGACGAGAGCCGGGCCGTGTTCGCCAAGTACGCCGAGGCCGGCGGCAACTTCATCGACACCGCCGACCTCTACACCAACGGCGAGAGCGAGCAGTACCTCGGCCAGTTCCTGAGCGACCCGGCGTTCGGCGGGCGCGACCGCTTCGTCGTCGCCTCGAAGTACACGCTGAACACCCCCGACCGGGCCAAGGGCGACCCCAACGCCTCCGG
>JBCCXV010000312.1:0-3240 GCA_039191195.1 Planctomycetota bacterium | reverse complement strand
CGTCGACCTGCACGTGGGTCTGGCGCGGTTTGGCGAGTCGTCGAAGGTCGTGGCGATGGTGGCGATGGACAACCTGATCAAGGGCGCCTCGGGCCAGGCCGTGCAGAACATGAACGCGGTGTTCGGGTTGCCGGAGACCTGTGGATTGCTCTGAGAAGAGGCAACCACAGAAACTCCGCGTAACAAAACCACAGAGTCACAGAGGCGCAGAGAAGACAAGGCGGGGGTTGTGTTGACCGGCGTGATCTGTGGTCCGCCTTAGCGGATCATCGCAATCGTGCTCTGCGGTACACGGCGGTGCTTTGTACTTCTTGTGCTGCTCTCTGTCTCCTCTCTGTGACTCTGCGTCTCTGTGGTTAGTTCTTCTTCGCGTTCGAGCAGTACTGCCGGCAGATCGCGTCGGTGCTGCACTTGGCGCCGGTGGCTTTGCAGACGGCCCGGCCGTGCGCAATCATCAGGTGGGCGAGCTGGGTCCAGCGCTTCTGGGGGAACAAGGCCATGAGGTCGCGTTCGATGCGCACGGCGTTCTTCGGGTCGGCCTGGGTGAAGCCGAACCGGTGTGAGATCCGGCCGATGTGGGTGTCGACGACCATGCCGTGGTTGATGCCGAAGGCGTTGCCAAGGACGACGTTGGCGGTCTTGCGGGCCACCCCCGGAAGTGTCAATAGTTGTTCCATCGTGCGCGGGACCTCGCCGTCAAAGTTTTCGACGATGCCGATCGCCATGCCTTGGAGGCTCTTGGCCTTGTTGCGGAAAAAGCCCGTGGTGCGGACGAGATCTTCCAGGTCGGCGACCTTGGCCCGGCTCATGGATTCGGGGTCGGGGTACGCCGCGAAGAGCGCGGGGGTGACCTTGTTCACCCGCGCGTCGGTGCACTGGGCCGAGAGAATGGTGGCGGCGAGCAGCTCGAAGGCGTTGCGGTGATCGAGGGCGCAGTGGGCGTCGGGGTAGCGCTCTTCGAGCTTCTTGTAGACCCGCATCGCCCTGCGGCGCTCGGCCTCGGGGGCTTTCTCGATGCGCGGTGGCTTGGCGGCCTTGACCGACTTGCCGGGCGGGGTCACGCCGACCCTTCGGGCTTGCTGAAGGCGGCGGAATCCAGTTCGGGCCCTTTGCGGGGGCGGGCCGGGTCGTTGTCGTACTTCCCGGGACCGCCGGCGACGGGGGCGAAGGCGTAGGGCGAGGCGATGCCGGCGAGCATGACGCACGCGGCGGCGAGGGAGACGAGCTGGTTGCTCCGCCGATGCATGAGGTCGAACTTGGTGTAAGCCTCGGCGCGTCGGGCCGCTCCCTTGTCGGGGAGGTCGGGCGCGATGGCGTAGACCTGGGGGCGGAGTTCTTGCATCGCCGGGAGCAGGCCGAAGCGCATGTAGCCGGTCATAGCGATGGCGGCGACGAGCAGGGCGATGCGTGCGAGGTTGGCGGGCGACTTGGGCAGGGCGCCGAGCATCCCGCCGAACTTAGGGGTGGACTCGACGAGCATCATGCCCAGCGCCAGGACCCCGAGGCCGAGTTGGACGGCAAGGGCGATGCGGATGGTCCGGCCGACGACGCCGCCGGCGATCCACTTGCTGGCGAGGTCTTTGCTGGCGTCCCCGTCGGCGACGCCGTAGTTCATGGCGGTGCCCGTGGCGCCTTCGGCGGCGGAGAGGGCGTCGTCGTTGACGGTAACGCCTTCGAGGGTGTCCAGGAATCCGAAGGCCGACATGGCGGTGATGGCCACGCCGACCGACAGGCCCACGAAGGCGCCGAGGGCGAGGGTGCGGATGGTGACGAGCAGCCGGCCGGGTCGTTTGGTCATGGCGTGAGGATAAACGGCGTCAGCGGGCGGGGGCGGCGTCCTCGCCGAGCTCTTGCTGGAGGCGTCGCAGAAGGTCGAAGGCCGCGAGCGGGCTGAGGGATTCGATGGCGGTGTCGCGCAACGTTTCGACGACCGGGTGCTCGGGCGGCTGGGCGAACAGCGGCATCTGCGGCGGCTCGATTGACTCCGAGTGCGGCGGCGGCGGGGGCGTGAACGAGCCGGCGGCCTGATGCTGGACCGACAGCTCGCCCAAGAGGTCCGCGGCCCGGGCGACCACGGCGTCGGGCAAGCCGGCCAGCTTGGCGACGTGGATGCCGTAAGAACGGTCGGCCCGGCCCGGCTCGACCTTGTGGAGGAACACGACGCGCCCGTCCCATTCGCGGGCGGTCACGTGGAGGTTGGCGACCCCCGGGAGGGACTGGTCGAGGCTGGTGAGTTCGTGGTAATGGGTGGCGAAGAGGGTGCGGGGTCCGAGGTTTGCGAGGTGCTCGGCGACGGCCCAGGCGAGCGAAAGACCGTCGAGCGTCGAGGTGCCGCGGCCGATCTCGTCGAGGACGACGAGGCTGTGGGGCGTGGCGTGGTGGCAGATGGCGGCGGTCTCGGTCATCTCGACCATGAAGGTGGAGCGCCCGGTGTGGAGCTCGTCCGCCGAACCGACCCGGGTGAAGATGCGGTCGGTCAGGCCGATGACGGCCCGGTCGGCGGGCACGAAGCAGCCGGCGTGTGCTAGAAGCACACACAGCGCGGCGGTGCGGATGTACGTGCTCTTGCCGGCCATGTTGGGGCCGGTGATGAGGGCGAGACTCGGCGCCGTGGCGTCGACTCCGTTGTCGGTTCCTTGAGAGGGATCCTTCGCCGACCTGCCGCGGAGCCGCACGTCGTTGGGCACGTACCGGTCGGCCAGGGTGTGATCGAGCACGGGGTGGCGGGCCGAGACGAGGTCGAGCGCTGGTTCGCTCACCATCTCCGGCCGGCAGTACGAACGCTTCCGGGCCAGCTCGGCGAAGCCGCGGAGCACGTCGAGATCGGCCGCGGCGTCGGCGTAGGGCGTGAGCGCCCAGGAGCAGGCCGTGGCTTGGTCGCACAGCCGGGCGAAGAGCTCTTGTTCGCGCGCCAGCGCTTGCGACTCGGCGGACAGGGCTTTGTCCTCGAACTCCTTGAGCTCGGGGGTGATGTAGCGCTCGGCGTTCTTGAGGGTCTGCTTGCGCTTCCACTCGGGCGGGGCCTTGCTGCGCTGGGCCGCGGACAGCTCGATGTAGTAGCCGAACACCTTGTTGAACCCGACCTTGACCGTGGGGATGTTGTGCCGTTGCGAGAGGTCGGCCTGGTACTGGGCGAGCCAGTCCTGAGCGTTTGTGCCGAGTTGGCGCCGGCGGTCGAGCTCGGCGTCGTAGCCGTCGCGGATGAGCCCGCCGTTGCGGAGGTGGGCCGGCGGCTCGTCG